>DASUXB010000231.1:0-3594 GCA_036378195.1 Nitrososphaera sp. | reverse complement strand
GTCTCTACCTTGCGCTCCTCCACCAAGTCTGCAGAACCGAGGTCTTTTGCGGTCAGGTCGTCAAGGTTATTGACAATCCTTGCGCCCGTTGCGCGGGACATTTTCGTCATGTCGCTTTCCTTCACCCTGCGCACGGCAAGTACTCCTGCCTTTGCGAGGTAGTGCTGGGCGATGTCGTCGATTCCCTTCTGGCACAGCACGACGTTTGCGCCAGAGCTCTTTATTTTGTCGACCATAGCCTTTAGCATCCTGTTCTCTTCTTCGAGGAACATCTGCATCTGGTGCGGGTCGGAGATGCGTATCTCTGCGCTCATCTCTGTCTTTTCGATTTCAAGCGCCGAGTTGACGAGCACGATCTTGGCTGTCTCTATGCGCTTTGGCATACCTGCGTGCACCACTTCCTTGTCAAGCACGATGCCCTTGATGAGCTTCGTGTCATGCATCGAGCCTCCGGCCTTCTTTTCCACCTTGATGTTGTCAAGGTCGACCCTCAGGCTGCCGTCTTCTGCCTTCTCTGCAACCTGCTTTGCAGCATCGGCAACTATCGCCCCAAGGAGCGGGCTGTCCTCAGATACAAGCTTGGAGTCCATGCTGGTCTTTGCTATCTTTAGGAGCATGTCTTTGTCAGAGATATCGACCTGCACCGCTATCTTTTCCAAAAGCTTTAGCGCCTGATCTGCGGCCGAGTTGTAGCCGTCGACGATGACGGACGGGTGGACGTCCTTGTTCAAAAGCTCCTCCGCCCTTTCAAGCAGCGCGCCGGCAAACACCACTGAAGAAGTGGTGCCGTCGCCGACCTCGTTGTCGACCGACTTGGATACCTCGACCATCATCTTTGCCGCCGGATGCTGCACGTCTATCTCTTTCAAGATGGTAGCACCGTCGTTTGTTATGGTCACATCGCCGAGGTTGTCCACCAGCATCTTGTCCATGCCGCGTGGGCCAAGGCTCGTCTTCACTATCTCTGCGATCAGTTTTGCCGCTGTCAAGTTGTTCTTTTGCGCTTCGCGTCCCTTGCTTTCCTTAGTCCCTTCCTTCAGGATTAAGACTGGCATACCGCCAGGAGTTGTTTGAATTGATGCCATTACAGTATCACCTAAGAATAATTACGACTTTTCATGCATCTCTTATATATTTTTCACATGCCAAGCTGCTTTTGCTTCTCACCAAACTTGGCCCGGAACCTCGGAACGTTGATGATAAAGCGCTCGTGCCTGCCCTCTCCTATCCTCTCAAGCTTGTCCCTCGCTTCCACATCGAACATGACCTGCCTGCCGTTTACAGAGGACACTTTTGCCTTCAGGAACACCTGGGCGCCCACTGGCGTTGCAGCAAGATGCCTGACGTCGACTATGGTGCCGACCGAGTCCCATTCTGCCTCGGGGATGGCCTGCTCCTTGAGAAGGAGCCGGCAGGTCTCTTCCATCTCCATTATCATGGCCGGGGTGGAAAACACGTTCTCGCCCTCCCAGAGAAAGCTTGTGGTCATGTTCGAGCTAACCGTTATTTCGCGCTCTTTTACCGCGCCCACCCTTACCCTGGACCCAAAATCGATGCTCATAATATCCTGTTTTCCACGAGAGGCTCGCTTAAAACTTGTGCCGGCGGATGTCCGACTTGCGCTCCCTCTCCTCCTTGACGTGGTGCAGCCTGTCTTTCTCGTGAAGGAAAAGCTTGCCGCAGTCCGTGCATTTTATGATGTGGTGCTTGTGGGCGTCATGCGCGTGGTGCACGAGCTCTTCGTAGCTTGAAAAGCGCGTATGGCAGTCTTCGCACTCGTTCTTTTCGCGGTGTAAAAGGCCCATATATCGGGCTATGGTATAATAGCCTACGCTATAAGGTAATCGAAAAAGAAAGAAAAGAGAAGCGACCCTGTGTCTTTCTTACTTGGCACGCCTCATACCGGAGGCAATAGCATAGGCCAGACCAACTATCAGGCCAAAAGCCAACGGAATCCATACTGGAAATGCAGCCGGGTCGATCACTTGTCTGAACAGAGCTTCAAACATGCCTGAAGGATAATAATACAAGTATATTAGATTTTCTAAGCTGGCCCTCCTCAAGGCACCCAGACATACCTTAAATTACCCTAGCGTGGATTCATGTGATAGCTATGAAGATGGAGAAGGAGATGCGCAAGTTCTGCCCCAAGTGCAAGACGCACACCCTGCAGTCTGTTGCAATATACAAAAAGGGCAAGGACAGGACTGTGGCAGAAGGCGCTCGCAGGCACGCCGAGGACAAGAAGGGGTACGGCGGCCAGAAATTCCCAGAGCTTAAAAGGACCGCCAAGACCACGAAAAAGATTACTTTACGCTATACATGCAAGACTTGCCAGAGAAAGACCATGAAGGAAGGACGCAGGATACGCAAGCTGGAGATCTGATAATAGTCATGAAAAGAGAAAACATCCTAGTTCCAAAGCCGCGGAGCAACTTTATCTCCGTCCAGTGCGAAAAGTGCGGCGCAAGGGCCGTCATATTCTCGCACACGACGTCTGAAATAAAGTGCTCCGGATGCGGCGAGACGCTTGCCACGAGCTCGGGCTCAAAGGCGCTCATCGCCGGCAAGGTCATTGGCGTTCTTGACCAGTGACTCTGCAAGCTTTTTTTCCATTCTTGTGTTCACATTCAGCGCGATTTCTGTCTTGTTCATGATGACATAGCGTTCCCCCACCGCGCCCTTTTTTGCGCGTGCCGTGTCAAACAGTGTGATGCCCGAGTGGCACAGGTTTCCAAAGGCTACGCTTGGGACGACGCCGAGGTCCTCCACAAAGCTCTTCTCGACTGCGATGGATGCCGCAGGCGCATCGGCCTCTGCTAGCCTGTCGACGATTTCATTTACCGTCTCTGCGGTCAAAAGGGGCACGTCAGCCGGCACCACTAGCACTCTTGCCGGCGCAAGCTTTTCGAGCAGGATTGCAAGGTCCTGCGGGTAGCCAGCTCCCGGCGTATCCATTGTCTCGACGCCTGTTGACTGCAGGAACTTTTTTGTCTCCGGCGTGCTTGGCGAAACTACTGCGACTATCCTTTCAAACCGCCCGGATTCTCTTAGCGCGAGCACCACGCGCTCGACAAAGCGCCTGCCTGCAAGTTCTGTCATCGGCTTTTCGGTCCTTGATTTCATCCTTGTGCCCCTCCCCCCGCACATGATTGCAGCGGCAGCAGCAGTTATCAAAGCGTGATCACCATCGCCGCCGTCGACGAAAAGACGATGAGCGAGGCAAGCCTCGAAACTTCATTGGAGGCGCCCAGCACGTCGCCGGAAATTCCACCAAAGCTCCTCTTTGCGGCGTGCCTCATCAGCGCCCCGAGTGCGACAGAGACTCCAAGGGCGGCCATGCCGGCATAGCCGGCGCAAAACCACACGATTGGGAGCATTATCGCAGTAGCGGCAAGCATCTTTTTTCCGTCCTTCATGGCCGCGGTAAAGGGCGAACTGAACCCCTCCCATGCCGACGTGCCCCGGTATGTCAGAAGGACCATGATGTATTTTGCAATCACCTCGGCGGCGACGATGCTCGTCAGGATCTTTGTGCCAGAAAATCCCGTGTTGAACACGATTATCATGCCAGCAAAGTACATGACAAGGGCC
>DASUXB010000230.1:0-18601 GCA_036378195.1 Nitrososphaera sp. | reverse complement strand
TGAACAGCATCTGTCAGCGCAAGGGCATCAGATACAGGGTGTGATGTCCTTACCGCCACGGAATCTGTCATTGTGACCTGGTCTGTAAGGGAGCGCGATGTTGTGACAGATATCCTGTCTGCAAGCGTTACGGAGTCGTTGAGCCGGTAGGATGTCCTCGGCGTTATGGCAAGGGATACCACGACGGCGTCAGATACACTTCTTGAAGCTGCCGCTGTCCGGGCTATTGCGTCAGTGGCTGAAAGGGCATCAGAGAGTGAGCGAGACCTCCGGGTTGTTATCGCGTCTGCAAGCGAAACGGTATCGGATGTGGAATACGAGACGGCATGTGGGATAGCTTCAGCAACCGACAGGGTGTCGGATAAGGAGCGCGACGTGCTAGAGGATATGGCGTCTGTTATCGACAGCGTATCGGATGTCGACCTGCTTGTTGTAGTTGAGATAGAGTCGCCTATAACGACTGAGTCGGCCGGGGAGCGGGACGCTGTAGTGACTATGGCCTCGGTTACTGTGACGCTATCAGACATCGATCGGGAATCTGCAACCGCTCTGGCTATTGCGTCCGTAGCAGACATAGAGTCAGCAAGGGAGCGGCTGACTGTGGTAGATATTGCATCAACCAGCACGACACTGTCGGATATGGAGCGTGAGGTGGCGCTGCTGATAGACTCTGTAACCGTGACTGAATCAGAGAGGGAGCGAGTTACCGCGGTAGATATGTTGCTGACAAGTGACACGGAATCAGAGAGGGAGCGAGTTACCGCAGTGGCTATCGAGTCTGTCAGTATTAGGTTGACGTCTGTCGAACGCCTGCCTTCCTGCAGGATCTCTGAAATCACGGTCATAGAGTCTTCGATACTCCTTGATACATGCGTCGAGATAGCATCGCTCATGGAAATGCTGTCAGAGAGTGAGCGGGACGGGCCACCGTTTGCAGTGACAATGACTGCCACCGAATCCGCGAGGGAGCGCGATGTTCTGGTTGTTATTGCGTCTGCAAGCGAAACAGTGTCAGATGTAGAGTGGGACACCGAGCGCCTGAAAGATTCGGATAGTACCAGTGTGTCAGAGATAGAGCGCGATGTTCTGGTTGAGATAGCATCGCTCATGGAAATGCTGTCAGAGAGTGAGCGGGACACATGAATAGAGATGGAAATAGGGTCAGTGATTGTAGCAGAATCAGATAGGGATCTTGATGCGTGATAGGTTCTCGATATACTGTCTGAAAATGCGCTAGAGTCAGATAGGGATCTGCGGGTGACCTTGGCTTTCAGGGCATCGGTGATGGTAGTACTGTCGAAGATGACTCGCGTCTTTACTTTGGCCGAGATAGAATCGGAGACTGTGATTGAGAGAGGAAGGACGCGCTTGGTGACTTTAGCGGATATAAAGTCGGAGACCGTCAGCGAATTGGGAAGGACGCGCTTGGTGACTTTGGCTGAAACAGAGTCTGAGACTGTGATTGGAAGAGGAAGGACGCGCTTGACCTTGACAGATATGGAGTCAGTGATTGCAATGGAAGCGGGAAGGACGCGCTTGACCTTGACGGCAATCCCATCTGCGATAGTCAGTGTCTCTGAAATCGATCGTGAAGAAACAGTGGGGGCGTATTTTTGAAAGTCAAGGCTCATTCCTTCAAACGTAATAGCGCTTGTGCCCGTAGCAGTTTGCCATCCTGCAGGCGCAAGGCTAGATCCATCATATTTCAGAGAGGCAATTTTGAAGGTCTTGTTTAGGTCTAACCACATGCTTTTGACGGTATCAGGGGAGGTCGGATTTGTGGAGCCAAGAATCCAAGAAGCTTCATCTATTGTAGATGAGGGAGATCCAGCTGGAGTGCTTGTGCCTGTAACAATTGTCGCGGTTCCCAGCGTCAAAAGAGTGCTTACTGTACCTAGGCTGACTGCATTTACGGCGGCAGTTGTGTAGAATGGGATTGTAACAGTCAATGTCTGTGTAGAAGCTAATGTACCAGGGCTGACTGAAGATGTAGGGGTTCCAAGGGTAAGGCTGCTGTCTGTACCAGAGATGGAAGGCGTAGCAGCGGAAACTGTTGTTGAAGCGCCGAATGTTATTTGCTTTTGTAAAGTTATTGTCCCGCTGACTGCACCAAGGGTCTTGATGGTTACGCCTGATATTGTGGAAGTGAGTTGCGTTGCTACCACAGATGGGCTACCAGCGGTTGTTGCAATCGAAGCCGTTTGAGCAGTTCCCAGCGAGAATGAAACGCTTAGTCTTCCAATAGATGCCCCAGTTATGGCCCCAGTAGTACTAAATGGTTGGGTAATGGTTATTGTCTTTGAGGTGCCACTAGTTGCCGGCAGAACTGTAACGGTTGGAGTTCCAAGACTCAAACCTGATCCAGGAGTTCCGGTTTGCGAGACTGTCGGAGTTCCGGTAATTGTAGCGCTGCCACCCAGAGTCACGGTTTGTGTTATTGTCATGGTTCCGGTCGTAGCCCCAGAAGTGGTGACCGTGATCCCGGTTGCGGTTGCAGTCTTTGCTGTTCCAGAGGCTGTAGTTATTGTGTTAGTCTGTGTCCCTCCAAGTGAAGAAGTTATGGAATTTATCTGTGAAGCACCTGTAACCAGAACCGTTGATGTAATAGCTCCGGTTGACAGTGAACCCTGTTGCAGATTTGAGCCGTTGTTTACTGTGAAGGATACCCTCATGGTACCCAGACTAGCCGAACTCACGGCCGAATCAGTGGCAAATGTTATCACCGTCTGTATGATCCAGTCCTGACTGCCGTTGCCACTCAATAATGTCGTGGTCAGAGTGGGAGGACTACCCGAGCTACTAATGCTGTGGACACCGGAGTTTGGATTGACATCATAGGTGTCAGTAAATGAACCTTGAAGCGTAACTGCTTTGTTGAAATGAAGATTTTCCCTAACGGTTATCGTGCCAGTAACTGCGCTTGTAGTACTGACCGTTAGACCAGAAATAGTCGTCCAGTGCGCAGTAACTCCACCCGAAGGATCGAATGCGAATGTCGGTGTACCACCGACCGATATAGCTGAACCGACAGTATTGCCCATAGCAGAACCAGTCCATTGTAGTGCCTGAACATCAGCACCAGATTCGGCCCAATTTACGATGCCAGTGCTGCCGGAAGGACTCCATGCAAAATCAAGTGGCCTCGTTGAAGAGCCTGGCAAGTTGATTGAAACTTGGCTCCAGCTCAGCGCGGCTTGTAGTGTGCCATTATCCTCTTGTCCGCACGATGCATGGTTGAGAGAATCTGCTACACATATCATTACCTTGTTTGATGTAGATGCAGGATCTCCCTTCACGCTGACGAACTTTACATGATTTCCAGAGGATGCGGCGTTATCAGTATCAATTGTAGCGGCCGCAGACCAGCTACTACCGCTCCACCTCCTCCAGCTGGCAGAATCCGCACCATTGCCCGAGAACGCAAAGATCGCCCCGGACGAGCGCTCATAGGCGATTCCTATGGATTCTCCTGTTATAGAGGTGGTGCCAACAGCGGTGCTGATCGTTCCTTGATTGCCAAATGTCGAACCATTCCAGATAAACGCGTCAGACCTGTTGTTTGTTGCGTCCAAAAGGATCAGGGCGATCTCGTTTGAACCTGGCTTTGAAGCCATTCTGATATAGCGAATCTCCTCACTGTCTGCGGTTGTGCTACCCACGTAGTTGAATCCTGACTCGCTCGAAAGCGTCGAGCCGTCAAACGTCTTCCAGTAAAAGTCGTTAGTTTCGGCAACAGACTTGTCGTAGGCTATCAACAGCTTGCCACTGTTCTGCTCAAATGCAATGTCAAACGGCCTGTAAGGAGCACTTGCGCTAAGTGTGCCAACATTTGCAATCAATGTCGGACCTGTCCATGAGCCAGCGGTGGTACATGAATTGCTACAATAAAACAGGTTCAAGTTTCCATTAGCATCCGAGGTAACTATGACTCGAAGGTAGCTATTAGGGCTGAACAAAAGCTTGGCATCCCTCACATTGGCCCCTACCGAGCCGAGCTCAACTTCGCTGCTCCAGCTCGATGTTGAGGGGTCCCATTCCCGGTATTTTGGCGAATTAAGGCCGTTGGTACCAGTGTTGGATCTGTATGCGGAAGCGGCTGCATTTGTATCAGCAAATGCAGATATGAATAGGGGCTGCATACTTGAAGCCAGAGCCATAGAGGAGAATGCAAAGACAAGCAACAGGAGCAGGAGGACATGAGATAGAGGCAGAGCCTCCTTTCTATTTGGAACCACATTGTAACTGGCATCTCTTTTGATCATAAAGAGTGCCAGAGTCTTTCTCCGCAATCGACCGCCTGAAACTGTAGGCCGCCTGATCACTACCACTAGAAGAGTGCTTCCTAAAAGTACGCCAGAAGTAGCAGTGTTGATAAGTGCAGCATTCTGTAAACTTTTCTGCTCCGCAGTCATTGCCGGTTGAAGTGGTGAATTATGATCGTCCGGCTCCGAATCGTCGGAACCAAGCATATCCTGCATCAGAGTGGAAAGGACTGATTCCATTTCTTGCGAGATAGAGCCCTGCGGCTGCCCCTGTACCGAACCGTTCTTTTGGTCTTTGTTGTTCGTCAAATCACCCTTGCTTTCACCAGGGTTGCGCGGTCCCAGTTTTTCCTCCGCCCTACCCGTTCCTTGCTGCAAGCCTGTAGATGGCCTCGGAGTAGTGTTGGCAGTAGCCGCGCTGCTGGGTAGAGGTGGCGTTGGAGAAGTCGTGATGTTAAGGCCGTCAGAGATTCCCACGTTGAACACGCGAGGGACTCTAGCGCCAGGGCTGTCAAAGGCGCTCGCTACTCCGATGGAGTCGCCGACGCTCCTAGAGAATACGCGCGGTGTCGAAGTTGATGCTGAGTCGGCAGCAGTATTTGAGGCTGTGTCTTGCAGATGTGTTGGAGAGAGCTCTGCAAAAGCCTGGCCGGTGTTTGATACCGTCAGAAACAGCACCATAGAGGCTGCCAAGCCACATAAGAATAGGAGCAGCGACCTGTCCTGCGTCACGTCGGAGAAAGACCTAGGGAAAGTCATACTACGATAGTAGCCTCCAAAAGCTTTCTCCCACACGCTGTAGGGTTACGGTGCCTTATTATTTAAATTTATGTTTAAATCTTGTCTGAAAACACTTGTGTCTCAAATTCTTACTACCCTAAAAAGGCGCTAGAAATGCGGAGAACGCGTATCTTCACAGAAAAAGTTGCATAAAAAGCTTGCATGTACTTCAGGTCACCACCCGTACCCATACTGGCGATGATAAGCGCCACGTACGAATGGCTAGAGATTTGCATCTTCAATTTAGTATTCTTTATGTTCAGCCGTCTTTATCCGGCTATCTCCTCAAATCAGTTGGAGAACCATCTGGAATGAGCTCAGCCTAGCCGACTTGGACAAGATAAAGCCTTTCTCATGCTGAAAACTACGGCGGATTAGAGAAAATAGTTGCCAGTCTTGCAAGAGAGTTGGCCAAGCGCGACTATGATGTCACCGTGTTTGCCACCAAAGACTCGTACGTCGAAGGCTGCACGATGATTAACATCGGCAAAGAAGTGGGTACTGTCAACGTTGACTGGCTGGAAACTGAGCGCAAAGCGTTTGAAATGGCCAAGCCATCACTTGTAAAGGAGTACGACATCATTTGCGACTGTACATGGTTCGGTCATGTGTATAGTCTGCTAGGCAGCCATCCGGAGATGAACATCCTCCATGCGCACCATGGAGGGCTATCTTGGCCGCCGTACGGAAGCCCGGAATACCCCGAGTTCCTGCGTAACGGCAAGTTCAACCTGATTTCTATCTCCAAGTTCATGCAGCGGGTGTACAAGGAAGGGGTGGTAAAGATGCAGGACGGCCGTCAGGTCGGCCCGCTGAACTTTGATTCTAGGGTCGCTTACAACGGAATCGACGTTGAAAAGTACAAATTCAGAGAGGAAAAGGGCGACAGGCTGCTGTTCGTGGGAAGGCTGGATGATTTCAAGAACCCAAAGCACGCCATCGCAGCGGCAAAGCAGCTGAGGATGCCCATCGACATCGTGGGAGGGTCGTTCGTGTACAAAGACAAGTACATGGAGGAGGTAAAGCAGATGGCAGGAACGCCGGAATGTAGGCTGTACATGAACGCCCCGGACGACTTGAAGATTCTGCTGATGCAGAACGCCAAGGCCGAGGCTGTGGACGTCGACTGCACTTAACATGCAACCGAGATAGTACGTCTCATTTATGGGAAAGAGGCCGGTCAACTTGAAGGGTGTAGGTATTATTGGTTGAATAGCACCCGCCCAGCAGGAAAATTTGGACACGTGCTTAATAGCTAACCTCGACGGTGGATTCTTTGATGCATGGCCCTGCTGAGCGAATCTGAACGACTATGGCTATCCGGCAAGAAGCAAGTTAGTAGTTCTTACGCTAGAAAAATGCGAAGCGAGATTAATCGCAAGGTTAGAGAGTTTGAAGACCTTGAGCGACCGTTGATAGCCGCCGCGGCGTTGTCCCAGACCCACGCCGCTGCTACTACTAATGGTAACGCCGCTACCATTAGCGGTAGCGGCCCGGAGCATTGCGGACATGGGAGTAGCAATCCTGATATAACGTATGAGAGAACGAGCAATCTTAACGGGCGGGGTCGCCTAGCCTGGTAGGGCGTGGGATTGCTAATCAAATGGCGCGGACATTTCGCAGTGAGTGGCTGTGTCGTCACTGCCTCCAGCATAGTACCAGTCATTTCCCCCACCGCCGTCAATCGTATTATTGCAGGGGCCACCGTTTATCTTGTCGTGGCCGATACTCCCTTTGAGGCCGTTGTTGCCAGCCATTAAGTAGATCAGATCATGCCCGAGGCCACATTAATGATGTCGTCGCAGGGGCCACCATAGATTGTGTCATTGTCTTCATGTCCAAAAACATAGTTGCTTCCAGCTCCGTCCATGATGCAATCGTCGCCTGCCCTGCCGAGTATGAGGTTTGACCTACCTCCAAGTATCAGGTCGGCCTCGGAGGTCCCAAATATCGTCCTTTGATCAGAATTCCTCCTATCGATTACGTTGTACCCGCCACTTGCGATCAGCTGATCAATAGTCACTTCATTGCAATATTTTTCCATGGAGGGTTTTTCGGTAGTTGGCTGCGATTCTTGAAGGCCAGTTGCAATGTCAAGGTTGAGCCAATTGCTGCCGTTGTTTTAAGATGCCCACTGCGACACTTGATTCGTCGCGTCCACCGCCCTTACCGGGGGGAAGTTCCCCGTTTTGTCATAAGCATAATCCGCATTCATGGATGCTGATACTGGCGTGCCAGAGACAGGGGTGCACCCGGTTTGTAAAGTTGAGAACTAGGTAGTGCTGAGCGTAATGGTCCATGTGACTGTCAGCGTGTCGCTGGCTGCCTTTTGAATGTCTGCAAAGGTCTGCCTTGCAAGCATGTTGCCACCTGTCGAAGAATTAAAGATCCCACTTTCTCTCAGGGTGCCCGTTCCCTGTCCAGGTCCAAACGTCACGGAAAGGATGAGCTTGTTGCCCGACGCAGTCGAATACAGCGCCGTCGAGTCTTGTATGCGCGCATAGTTTGCGCCGGTTGTGAGCTCTGCAGATAGTGCGATCTGGCTTGCGTCGACAGGCGTATTGCTTGTCCCAAGCGCGATATAGTTGTAGGGTGTGCCAGGGTTTACGGACCCATCGTGTGGCGCTATCCTAGAAGCCACGCCTTCTATTCCCGCGTTCACGATGAGGTTGTCGATGTGCCTCTCGTCTTTGACGTTTCCAGATTGGTCGTACAAGACCATATCCACATTGCCCCGCAGGCCCAAGCCTTCTGTTTGTTTGCCTGCAGTAACAATCATGTTTGCAAGTGCTGGCAGCATCAAGCCTATCACAATCATTGAAATACCAGCAGTCGCTACAATAGGCACACGCCTGCGGTCCACGGCTTGTAAAAAGAGCCTCTATTATTTAAATCTATATTTAAATTCGATATATTAATTATAAGCAATTAGGAAAGGACATCGAGCAAAAAGACCTTGTCGCGGACAACAATGACTATTGCTATTGCAGGAGGAGCCGCAGCAGTAACAGCATTTACGATATTTGTCGCACTTGCGCAGATGCATGCGATCGCCGTGCCCTACTTTACTCCAATCGGATTGCAGGTCGACGGGCTGAAGGAAAAATATGCAGCAGGCGAAAAAGCAAGCTTTTCCATAACTGCAAACGGATATGGGTCAAACTGCCACTCGCTGCAAGTTGAAGCGATGAAGGACGGACAGCGCGCTTCGTACTACAAAAAAGAGGATGATTGCAGGTTCATGACTATCATGCATGGCCAATACAACTTTACGCGGTCGTTTGACTATGGAAGTGAAATTCTGGGAAAAGCAGGTCTTTACACAGTCGACATCAAGTTCAAAGATATTGTAGACAACAGGGAAGTACAAGTTACAAGAACTTTTGAAGTAATAGAAGGATAGTGCATGTAGTTTATAGGCATCTACTCCCATGAACAGATACTACAGTTCTTACTTCTATAATTTAAAAGTAAATTTAAATAATAGGAAGTTCTAAGGGGTGGTATGGCACAGCTAAATAAGAGCCTCCTGCTTGGCGCAGTACCTGGCATCGCACTGGCCGCACTGATGGTCTTTGTGATTCCTAGCTCTGCTCTTGTTGGGGCTCAAAACGTTACTACCGATGGCCTGACTCCTCACGGTTATGTTACGGTTAGCGTGACAAGGGACGGCCAGGAAATCTACCACAACGAACAGCACAACCTGATCACCAACGCAGGTAAGGACTTCATCGCTGCCCAGATTGGTTCGACGTCAGCAGGTAGCAATGGTGCAAACTTCATTGCACTGACAACTGACAGCACGGCACCTGCTGCAACTGACACCACTCTGACAGGTGAGATCAACTCAGGCGGTCTTGCAAGGGCACAGGGTACCTATGCACATACTGCAGGAACAAACACTTTCACCGTCTCCAACACGTTCACTGCAACTGCAACTCAGACCAACGTCCAGAAGGCGGGTCTCTTTACCGCTTCATCCAGCGGCACAATGATGGCAGAGAACACCTTCACTGCGGTGAGCTTGGCAAATGGCGACCAACTGACAATCACCTGGACGATAACTCTGTCGTAAAAGACGACTAGTTAAAGCTCGGGTTCCCCCTTTTCCTTATTTTCTTTTTCAAAATTTCAGCATATTTTTAAATAACAAAGAGGCGCAGCCGATACATGCAAAAGGGACTGATGATTGCGCTTGTCGCCGCAAGCATAATAGCAATAGCCGCAATTGTAGGCGTGATCGGTCTCGTCCCTAGCCAACAGGATAGAGGCAATTACGACCACACCCTGCCACCCACGATGACCGGCAGGAACCTCACACTGAACCTGAACGAAAACCTCGGCCTAAAGGGGAATGCGCGATAGATAATGTCAGTTTGCAAGATCGAGATGGTGGCAATGCTACATTTGTACGCAAATTTAAAGGCAAACTCTTAAAAAGGATTTAAATCTATATTTAATACAACCGCCATGCAAAACCCAGATGCAGAGAATATCCAGTCCAGGCGAAGATGGCAGGACTATGGTTTTATCAAGGAAGAGGTTGCCAAGGTCCTCGATAGCCACCCTGAAGGCCTTACGGGAGCCAGGATTGCAGAACTCGTGGGCATCACGCAGGGCGCCATGTCAAAGTATTTGTCGATGCTCATGGTAGATGGCATCATCACCAGCCGCAAGGTAGGAGTCGCCAAGCTGTGGAAGCTTGTGAGCCAGTCTGACAGGGCGGGCATACTTGCAGACAAGATAGGCGAGGCTGACGAGGAGGCTACGTTCAAAGACTATGCGGTTTCAATCCTCGAGGAGAACAACAGGCTCTTTGAAGCTGACGGCAAGCGCGTCATGGTCATGCCTACTTCCATGCTGTCAAATCTGTACAAGTATACTAAATCCGTAATCGGCACCGAAGTTCACGCGTTCTTTTACGAGTGGGGCAAGGACTATGCAAACGAGGTCAACAAGCTAGTCGACGACGTCGCGAAAAAGACGCAGAGTGACTTTATCGAATCGTTCCTGCTCCTTTGGAAGCTTAAGGGCTGGGGGAGGTTCGAGATAGTTTCCATGCAGGAAAATGCAATTGAAGTCGCCTGGTACGATTCTGTCCTGGCAGAAGAGATGACAGACAAAGCTCCCGTGGACGATTTTGTAGCAGGCGCCCTTGCAGCAGCAGCAGAGCATTCAAAGGGGGGAACTTGGCGCGTCACAGAGATCTCATGTAGGGCTACTGGCGCGTCTCATTGCTTATTTGAGGGCACAAGGTCTGACTAAGATTTAAAGATAGATTTAAATAATAAGGACTCTAATGCAAAGATGTGAAGGTAAACAGGCCGATAGCTTTTGTGGTGCTTGCTTTTGTCATAGGCGCTACCATATCGCAGGGTTCATTTGCCTTCGCCGACGATTCCTCCACTAATCCCTTCAGGGCCATATGGCAGGCCATAGGAGAGCTTCAGACAAAGACGGACTCGCTTCAGGCGCAGATAAACGACCTGAAGGCGCAGCAGATCCCGCCCTCGGCGACATCATCGCCAGGCCAGATTGCGACCAAGGTTTCAGAAACCTCCCTTGCAATAGACTTGTCCAGTGGTCACGCGGGCCAGACGCTCGTCAGTCTGATCGCGCGAAATACGGGGTCCGACAGCGCGGTAGGGGTGAAGTTATCGACCTATTACCAGATGTCCTTATTCCAGGTGAACCATGTCGACGGCGCCCAGTGCACCGATCAGGCTAGGGGGATAATCGAGTGTTATCTTGGAACCATAGAGTCAGGCGGGGAGGCACGGATAACTGTCGACGCGACGCCTCTGCAGCTTGGTCAGCAGGCAGTAATCACGGCTGATGTGTCATCCATAACTCAAGACTCTAACCCGGGCAACAACCATGCCGAAACGGTATTCGTAACGTCTCAGGCACCAGTCGTAATACCGCCTGTACAGCAACCAACCACTGTCCCGCCGGTTGAACAACCGAGCGCGTCAAACCAGACATCAACAGCGCAGCCAGCGCCAAGCAGCGGGCAGCAACAGCAGCCAGTCCAGAACCAGACTGGTATGCAGGAAATTCAGGGCGGACAATCCTCGCAGCCAACAGGCGGCGAGCAATCAGGTTCAGGAAATGAAGGAGCGAGCAGTTCTTCCAGCGGAAGCGGTTCGAGCGACAACAATCCTGACAGCTCTAACTCGAGCGGCGAAAGTTCGTCAGGCTCTTCAAGCAGTACAAGCTCGGGCGACTCTGGTTCGTCCAGCACAGGCTCTAGTGACACAGGAAGTAGTTCTTCCAGCGGTTCAGTTTCGGGCAGCAGTTCAAGCGACAAAGGAAGTTCTTCTTCAAGTGGTACAAGCTCCGGCAGTTCTGATTCATCGTCACAATCATCGTCTTCCAGTACAGGCTCCGATAACACGGTAAGCAGCTCCTCAGGCGGCAGCACGGATTCTGGTAGCAGCGGAGGCACCGCATCTGCTTCCACCGGAGGAGGATCTAGCAGTTCTAGTGGAAGCGGATCCAGCTCAGGCCGCGACTCGGGCAGCTCAAGCAGTAGCAGCTCCGGTTCGAGTAGCACCTCTGGCGCAACAGGATAGATCTTATTTTAGCAGTCCTCGCTTCCTATCTTTGATTCAAGGTAGAGCGCGGTTATGCCTTCTGTCTCGCACGACCCGAGGCGGTTCACCACGTGGCCGTCCCGTAGTTCTATTAGCGGATACATCATGCTTTGCGGGTCTGTCGAGTGTGAAAGACCTAGCGCATGGCCAAGCTCGTGCGCTACCACATACTCCAGCACCCCTTGCTCAAAGAGCTTATCCGCAGAGTAGACGTATACTTCGGCCTGTATTATCTCGCCAGTCGCTTTGTCTGCTAGGAGACGTGTCTTGCCCGGCTTGTTGTCTTGCTGCGCGGCATCAGTAAGCACTATCTTGATGTTTGCATCCGAGCCATCTTGTGTAAGCGCAAGGCGCGGAACTGATGCCTGCTTGAATGCGGAAAGGAGGTGGTTCCACTGCGAGTAATTACCGGATGCAGTAGTGTTGCCCGACACCATGCCCTTTACGCTCTTGATTGCCTCGTTGCTTGCTCCATCCTCCGAAGAGACAGATATTGCAAGGCTGGACTTGTCAAGCCAGAACGCGTTGGTGGCTATAGTGTAATGGCCGCCTTCTTCAACTGCATGATCTGTCACCCCTTCAAGGAACTCCACGCTCTCGTAGGTTCTTGATGATGGCGCCGATACGATGACGGGTGTCTGCAGCATTGCCAGAAATAAGGCAATTATTGCAAAAAACCACACTCTGGGAACAGCCAACAGCTCCAGACAGGTTACAGGACTAATATTGTCTAGTCTGTTCAGTTTTGCGAACAGTTGATTGTTCAATTGTGCGAACAACTTTATATTAATCCCTTGTCATAGATGGCCATGGCCGAAGACCCTCTTGCCTCAGACTTAAAGACGTTCGGCCTACAAGACATTGAGGCCCAGGTGTACGTGAGGCTTGCGAGGCTGGGCAAGGCAAGGGCTAGCTCGCTCTCATCAGCGTTAAAGATCAACAGGACCACGACTTACCGGATACTAGAGAGGCTAAAGCAGGTAGGGATAGTTGAGACCTCGATGAGCAGGCCCATCAGCTATATCGCCGTCGAGCCGAAAAAGGCGTTGCAGTTGCTGATAGACAGGCGCAAGGACGAGCTAAAGGCCGCAGAGGGCAAGTACCCGTCTATACTGGAGCAGTTCACGAAATTCTACATTCCCTCGGAGGAGGCAGTCGGCGCCAAGTTCAGCATCTTGCAAGGTAGCGAGGAGATCCACCGCGCAGTGACGAGGCTTGCCAAGGGCGCCCTCAAGAAAATATCGCTAATAACATCTGTCCGCGACCTGGGCAAGATGTACTATTCCGGCGCGTACGAGGCGCTTGCAACAGCCGCTGCAAGGGGCGTCGCGGTGCAGATAGTGACCGAGATAGACCTAGCGGCGCTCGAGGTGGTAAAGCACTACGAGTTTGCAGAGATACGCCACAGGGCAGAGTCCAAGATGAAGATGGTGCTCAAGGACGAGGAAGAGGCGCTGATAACCGTGGCAGGCGGAGCGGAGGAGGAGGTGGTGGCGCTGTGGACGTACTCGCAGTCGTTTGCGTCGGCGATGCAGTCGATAGCGGCCAACGAGTTCCAGTCAGGGATAGAGCTTGGCGCCATTGCGACTGCGCTGCGCACAGGCAGACCGGCCGAGTCGTTTAGGATAATCACGGACGAAAAAGAGTACGCGGACAATATGATGGCGCTTTTGACTTCTGCAAAGGCAGAGGTGTACATCGGGTTCAACCTATACCCGACGTTCAGCGCGCCGGCGGTGCTCGAAGTGCTAAAGTCGCTTGCGGACAGGGGCGTCAAGGTGCGCGTCCTTTCCGCGCCAAGCTCCGACGAGGCGGAAATTGTAAGAAAGTTGCATGGTGCAATAGAGTTCCGCATATCCGTGTTCCAGACAGACGTGCAGGTGATGATAGCAGACGGCAAAGAGATGCTTTTCTCAAACGCGGCAAGAGCGCAGGGCAGCGGCAACAACAGGAAGAGCTCTGGCATCAACATACACACCAATCTTGCAGGCATGGTGTCGTTCATGCACAACATCGTCGCAGACATATGGCTTGACTCACGCGAATACATACTGGAGCTTGAGACCCTACAGCAGTCAATAGTGCTCAACAAGTGCGCAAACGCAGTCAGGACGATTATGCAGGACCGCGGGGTCGAAATAGTGGTTGGGAACAAGATAATGGGAAGGTCTGGCGTGCTTCACAAGTTCGACATCATCTCGCCGAACACCAGGACGGGTGGCAGGATAGCGGTGTCGTTTGTGGCCTACTCGGACCCCGAGTCCACGGGCACAAAGCTCATGGAGTCCAAGATAAAGCTGCTCGACTGCGAGCCCATCGACCTCGTGATAGGTATGCTGACCCGGCAGGGAGAGGGAGACGGGCAGGTGGCCAAGCTCGCAAGGGCGGTGGGGTTGCACATAGTCCATGCAAGCAACCCGGACCAGCTGGCAGAGCTTGTGTTCCGCGAAATAGAAAAGCGCTACTAGGCGCGAATCATCATCACCCTGCCTGCGGGGGAACGCTCACTATTCCAGTCTTTGCAAGTTCCGCCCCGATACCGTAGCCGACTAGAGCAATGCCCGTGCCAAGGCCGGCCATCTCTATCCCGCCTTTTATCCAGCTCTTCTTTGCCATGCGCCCCTTTAGCGCGCCTACGATGAACGAGGAGGCCACGCTTATGGCGATGGCTATTACGATTGCAATAGTCGACGACGCCAGGCCGGCCTTGACTGCAAAGTAGGGAAGGATTGGGAGGATACCTCCAAGCAGAAAAGAGCCAAACATCACCAGCGCGCCTTTCAGAGGATTGCCTAGGATTTCCAGGTTGAGCCCCAATTCTTCCGTGAGCATGGTCTTGAGCCAGACGTCCTTGTCGGAAGTTATCTTGTTGACTATTTTGTTCAGCTCTTCGCCCTCAAACCCCTTTTCGCGGTAAATGTCTTCAATCTCTTCCCTTTCTCTCTCGGGCATGTTCTCTATTTCGTATTCTTCGCGCTTGATCTCCGACTCTAGTATCTCCCGCTGGGACTTTACGGCAAGGTAGTTCTGGACGGCCATCGCTTTTGCGCCGGTGAACATGCCGATGAGTGCGGCGAGTATGACCACGTCGGCTGATATTATGGCGCCTCCAACCCCGGCCACTATACCAAGTGAAGTGTTTACCCCGTCGCCAAATCCAAACACTAGGTCCCGTATGTAGTTGCTTTCCTTGATGTGAGGTTCAACGTGAGTGACTCGCCTTTCCATTTTTGCATGTAGGATTGTTGCTACTAGCCTATTAACTCCGGGCTGGCAGCATGTATTATGACGCCAGTGCCGCATAGGATGAAGAGGTTTCGGGAGCGCGTACGAACAGGATTATTATTAAAAACATATACGACATAACGCCCTAGCATCTAGGATATGACGAGCAGGCAGGAAACCGTAGACTATATCATCGACCAGATGTCAGCCGCCGGCGACATGCGCAGCCGCAAGATGTTTGGCGAGTACGCGGTTTATTGCAACGATAAAGTAGTCGCCCTGGTTTGCGACAACAAGCTGTTCATCAAAATAACCGAACCTGTCCGCAACTTGCTTGCCAAGCCTGTCGAGGGACGACCGTATCCGGGTGCCAAGCCCCATTTTGAAATCAGTCCGGAATACTGGGACGACGTGGCATTCATGTCCAAAATTGCAAAGGCGACAGCCGATGTGCTGTCGCTGCCGGCAAAAAAGAAACGCAAGGGATCGGCTCAGCGCAAGCGCTAGCGCGTTTCCTTTTTTTCTTCTTCCTCGTGCGAGTGCACCTTTCTCAGCGCTTCGTGCACCTGATCCCGGAATATCGTCAGCCCAATCCTTCTGGCGTGCGGCTGGCCTTTTGCGAACGACTCGGCCATGTTGCTGACAAAGTCAAGGTCGACCTTTGGAGGCATCGGTGGCTCGTACGGGTCCACCTGCGCCTCGATTATCGCCGGCCCGTCCTGCGACATGGCCTCCCGCACTATGGACTTGGCATCGCGGGGATCGGATATTGAATATCCTTTGGCACCACACGCCTCGGCAAACTTGGCAAAGTCTATCGGCGCAAACTCTACTCCGAATTCAGGGTTTCCAAGGAAAGCCAGCTGCTCCCACCGGATCATGCCAAGCGAGTTGTTCTTTATTATCACCACCTTTATCGGCAGATTGTATTTCACCGCGGTCGCAAACTCGCCCATCAACATGGCAAAGCCACCGTCGCCGACAAAGGCAACTGACTGTCGGTCCGGGTACGCCACCTGCGCGGCTATGGCGTACGGGAGTGCGCACGCCATCGTGGCAAGAGTGCCAGAGAGCGAGAACTTCATCCCCCGCTTCAGGTTGATGTACTGCGCAGCCCATATCGTGTTGGTCCCACTGTCGACAGAAAGTATGGCGTCGTCCTCCAGCTCCTCCGAGATGACCCGGGCGATGAACTGCGGCTTCATCGGAGTCTCTGTCCGGCTGCTGCGCTCCCGCAAAAGGTCGTTCCACTCTTTCATCGCTTGCTGCTTGGAGCGGGCAAAGTCGCGGCTCTTTTCCTTCAGGAGAGGGAGAAGGGCCGACAGCGCAAGTTTAGAGTCACCGACTAGGCCGACCTCTACTGGATAGCGCAGCCCTATCCTTTCCGCAAACAGGTCTATCTGGACGCCCCGGGCTTGCCCCGGCTTGGGCAGGTAGTCGATGTAGGGAAATGATGTGCCGACCATAAGGAGTGTGTCGGCCTCGGCCATCGCGTCCGACGATGGAGAGGTGCCGAGCAGGCCGATGCCGCCGGTGCACAGCGGATAGTCGTCGGGCACAACTGCTTTTCCAAGGAGTGCCTTGACTATGGGCGCGCCCAGCCTCTCTGCGACTGCGATGACCTCGTCTGTGGCGCAGAGGGCGCCCTGCCCCACCAGCATGACGACTTTGTTTCCGGCGTTCAGTATCTCTGCCGCTTTTTCCACGACTTTTGGGTCAGGCGCCGTGCAGGTGACAAGCGCGTCGGACGTGTGGTTGGCCACGTTGTGTCTCGAATACTGGCCGCGCAGCTCTTGCTCCTGCACATCTATGGGGATTGTAAGGTGGCTGACTCCCCTTTTTGCAAGGGCTGACCTGCACGCAATGTCGACTGCAGTCTCGGCGTGCTCGGGGCTGTTTATCATGTTGTTGTAGACAGACACGTCTGAAAAGAGCGCAACTAGGTCTACGTCCTGCTGGTAGCTTGACCCCATCATGTCAGAGTAGGTGCTCCCCGTGATTGCGATGACAGGCGCACCGTCCGCTTTTGCATCGTAAAGCCCCGTCAGCAGGTGTACCGCCCCCGGCCCCGACGTGGCGACGCAGGCGCCGAGCCGGCCTGTGTATTTTGCGTACGCGCACGCCATGAACGCGGCGGATTCTTCGTGCCGGACAAGGACGAACCGGATCTTGCTTGCCCTTCTCCTCAAAGCCTCGATGAAACCATTTATCCCGTCGCCCGGCAGGCCAAAGATGACGTCCACTCCCCAGTCCATCAGCGCTTCAGCGACAATGTCTGCGGTCTTCATGGAATTGTATTGCTTTTCTAGCCAATAAGGTTACAGCCAGTATCACACCCTCCCGCGCTCGTAGGCAACAGCTGGCCTAGGACAAATAACCATTTAATTAATAAATGAGTTGCACCACACCCATATCAGCATCATGTCTACCGCAACATCAACAGTCGCCGAGTATGTATGCGAAGACTGCGGGACACTTTTGACTCACACGAACCCGATTACACTCCAGAGCATGAAGGAGGTTCACGATCAACTCTGCGTAGTAAAGAGGCAGAAAACAAGGGCGGCGCAAGTGGCCGCCCCGCCGGCGCCCAAACCGGCGGCTGCAGGACCGGCAGCTGCGGCGGTTCCAAAACCGAGCGCGGCTCCGCAGCCGGCCATGCCAGCCCCAGCGGCACCTGCTGCGGGCGGAGGCAACACGACCATCTCACTCACAGGCTCTGGCACGAGCTATTCCAAGGTGGAAGGCCCGATAGACACGGGTTTCAAGAGCAAGCGCCAGATAGCAGGCCAGTTCAATGGCATCAACGTCTGGGGCCCGCTTGACGCTCCCGGACAGCTTGGAATATGGGGTACAAACGTCTGCGTCGACTTTGATATCTGCGTAGCGGATGGCGCGTGCATTGAAGCCTGTCCCGTCAACGTCTATGACTGGCTAGAGACACCCGGTCATCCTGCATCAGAGAAAAAGGCATTCATGGCAAGAGAAAAGGACTGCATCTTTTGCCTTGCGTGTGAAAACGTCTGCCCGCCGCAGGCGATCAAGATATTCCAGAAAAGCTAGTCATGCAGTATGTGTGTTAATATTTTTATTTATAGAGACACGTACGCTTGGAGTTGAAAAGATTCCGCGTCGTTGCGACGGGCGGGACGTTTGACGAGATCCATGCAGGACACATCGCGCTCTTGTCCAAGGCATTTGAGGTCGGCGACAAGGTGATAATCGGAGTCACGAGCGACGAGTTTGTAAGGGGCAAGAAAAGGATAAACCACGATTTTTCCCGGCGCGTCGCAAATCTGAAAGAGACGATAAGAAAAGAATTTGGCAACAATGTAAGCTACGAGATTGCAAAACTGGACAGCGAGTTTGGCCCTGCAGTCACGACGAGCGACGTGGGCGCGCTCGTGGCAAGCGCCGAGACGCAGGAAAAAGGTACAAGGCTCAATGAGATAAGGAGGAAAAACGGCCTTGCATCTGCAGAGATAATTGCAGTCCCACTCATCAAGGCAGAGGACGGAAAGCCGATATCTTCCACCCGCATACGCGCAGGCGAGATTGACGGAAACGGCAAGTTGTTAAAAGCCTGACAGGGCAGGCTCAAACTTGTTTGATTACCGGGATTTTATCCGCATCCGGCCGCAGTATAGCCGTGTCACAGGAACCTCCAATAGAATATGCTGCAAGCAAGATAAACAGCACGGTCAAGAACCTGCGCGAAGGGCTCGACCCGGACGTGCT
>DASUXB010000229.1:0-2012 GCA_036378195.1 Nitrososphaera sp. | reverse complement strand
TGCGGCCACGCTTGCCAGAGATTGCGAAATCTACATGATAACGTTTGCGTACGGCCAGCGGGCCAAGCGAGAGATAGACGCGGCCAGGTATTTTGCCAAGGTCCTAAAAGCAGAGGAGCACAGGATAATCGACATCGGTTTCATGAAAGAATTGTACGGCAGGAGCAACGCGCTCACCGACGGCAGGCAAAAGCTGTCCAAGGACTTTGCACAGAACCTCGTCGTGCCAATAAGAAACGCCATATTCATAGCGATTGCAGGCGCGTGGGCGATGAGCATCGACGCAAGGGTGGTAGCCTACGGCGCCCATTCCGGCGACGTGCCCCACTATGCGGACTGCCGGCCCGGGTTTGCAAAGGCCATGGCAGAGGCGCTGAATATCGCCGACATTGACAGTTTGAAATCAGGCCAGAGACAGAAGATAGAGGTGATGTCGCCGGCAGTGCAGGGCTTGGGCAAGTCTGACCTTTTAAAGGCAGGCCACGCCATGCTCGGCGACAGGCTGTTTAAGACGTGGAGCTGCTACTCTAACGGCGTGAGGAGGGCCGGCGCGTACGTGCATTGCGGCGCGTGCGAATCGTGTATAAGTAGGAAAAAGGCATTCACTGATGCCCAGATACATGACAGGACGCGCTATGCAGCGTGAACAGCAACAACGGGGGCGGAGGACCGCCGGGACAGTGAGACTGAGCGAGATTTTTACCAGCATCGAGGGTGAAGGAGTGTTCTTTGGCACCAAGACAATGTTTGTCAGGCTCGCGGGCTGCCCGCTGAAATGCCACTGGTGCGACACGCCGTACGCCATACCGATGGATTCCGGCGACAGCTATGCGCTGGACAAGGTAAAAGAGATGATCTCACGCGACCTGCAGGAAAACACGTTTAAAGTAAATTTCACAGGTGGCGAGCCGCTGGCGCAGCATGTGGCGGTAATAGAACTGGCCAAGTTTGTGAGAGAAAAAAAAGGCGTCAAGACGTACCTGGAATCGGCCTGCTACGATTCTGTCCGCTTTGCCAAAGTCCTGCCCTACATCGACATTTGCAAGATCGAATTCAAGATGAGAGACGCAAAAGCAGTCGTCGACGAAAAGAATTACAATAATTTGCTGAAAAACGAGCTTGAATGCCTGGAAATAGCGACGAAAGCAGGCAAGATGCCCTACATCAAGGTGGTGGTGACCAACTCGACAGACGTTGACGAGTTCTCAGACCTAGTCAGGCAGAAGATATTCAGAGTCGCTAGTCCTAAAAACATAGCAGGATTTATAATACAGCCGAGCCATAAGACAGATGAGCCCGTATTGGAGAGGCTTTTTGCCTTTTATGACGCAGTCTACCCATTCTACTCTCAGGTAAGAGTAATACCACAGCTTCACAAGATAATAGGAGCGCGCTAGTACAGAATAATGAAGGATAACGGCAAACTGAACAAGAAAAAGATAGCAAAGCTTCTCAGGCAGCTCCTCATAGAGCTTGGCGAAAACCCGGACCGCGAGGGGTTAATGGGAACCCCGGACCGCATGGCCAACATGTACGAAGAGATACTCGGCGGGTACACGATGGATGCCGAGCTTGACGTTACGTTCAGTGACGAGACGGATGTCATCGTGGCAAGGGACATCCAGTTCTACAGCATGTGCGAGCACCACATGCTCCCGTTCTTTGGCAAAGTGCACGTCGCCTATGTGCCGGCGGGCAAGGTGTTTGGCGTGTCAAAACTCGTAAGGCTGGTCGAGAAATACTCCCGGCGATTGCAGATACAGGAGCGCCTCACAAAAGAGGTTGCCGATGAATTGATGCGCATGGGAGTAAAGGGGGCGATGGTGATAGCCGAGGGCGACCACCTATGCATGAAGATGCGCGGCGTGCGAAACAACAGCTCCATGCTCACTATTGCGTACCGCGGGGTCATGGAGCAGAAGGACCTGCGCGAGCATGTTCTTGCAATGATAAAGGCTCCAAAGGCAGTCTGAATAGTTAAATAACTAAAAGCATCGAATACCGCTCGTAAT
>DASUXB010000228.1:0-12675 GCA_036378195.1 Nitrososphaera sp. | reverse complement strand
TAATTAAATCTTGGCTGTTCCTTCGATACCTTAATCAAACCCTCGTGTTTTGTTGAACGTTGAGCCTTGGTAGCTCAGCCTGGTAGAGCGTTACCTTGGTAAGGTAGAGGTCGTGGGTCCAAATCCCACCCAAGGCTCTTTTCCTTCATATCACTAATGGAATGGTCCAGTACCGCAGGGGGAGAAAGAGTTTGACTAACCAAAAAGACTTGGCAGTAGCTGGCTCTTGTCTACCTCACATAACAATTGTACGAAATCCTTAAAATTCATTCTTGTAAAATGCGGCAGAATAAAAAATGGAGAGCAATTATAAAAACACGAACGCCCAGAACCGCTTCCTTTACTTTGGTGCTGCAGCGACGACAATCTTGGCGGGAATAATCCATCTATACTTGGCTGCTAACTCTATCTCTCACCACCGTTTCGGAAACAATGTCATACTATTCTTGGTCGGCGGCCTTGCCCAAGTCTTTTGGGTACTCCCGATTCTAAAGAAATGGGGGAAAGTGTGGTACTCAATAGGCATCGCCGGGACTATCGCCTTTGTAGCAATCTGGGTCATAACCCGTATGCCCGGAAATCCAATTACCCATAGAGGGAGCGAAGTAGATCCAATTGACATCGTTACAGAAGCATTCCAGCTTGCCTTTATCGGCCTCAGCTTTGCCATCTTGGCAATAGAAAACAGAAGGGTCAAGAAACAACTAGGCAACGATTGACGGGATTTTCAGTTATCGTCAAAATAGGGAGGAATCATACGGGTTCCCTTATTCGGTTGCAGAAAGCTGTAACCAAATATTCTGTCCAAAAGGCAATTTTTCATGCTGGAGTATCTTGCAGATTTATTCCAAGAATTCTGGCAGGGGCGCAGTAGCCGCCGTGATTGTCGCTGCAATTACCAGACGGAATTAGACTCTTCAGAACCTTGCCAAAACTTGATGGCCCCGCCGGGTGTGATAAACCATGAAGCGCGAGGGAGAATGCCCGGCGGAGCCTGCCATGACTCGACTGTAGTTTAACGTTGTCAGCCCATCATAAAACCATCAGGTACACAGAGCAAACAGATGCAAGAGTTTCATTCCTCAGACCTTGACGGGTCGAAAGTTACCCCTTCGTCTTGGCCTTTTCGCATTCTTTTTTTGATGTCTTTTCCAAGTGCTTCTCCTTTATTTTCAGCAACCTCTTCAATGCCTTTTTCACCGACCAGACCTAATTCGGGATCCTGGTCGCCCTGGCGCGGGTACTCGTTTACTTCCCTCTTGCCAGGATTCGGCTTCCGGGCTCGTTTTTTGTTGTTCTGGCGCCCTTTGTCAGACATATAGATTACAAGAGCGCATGGATTGAATAAAATAGTTAAGATGTATAAGTCAATAATCGGAGAATTCTGTTCCATCCCAGTCATTTCAGGACTCTGTGAGTAAGAGAATTGGTAAGGATGAACTCAAGTTGGTGTGCATAGGCGGGTATGCGCGAAGAGAGGACGACATTCTATTTGGTCAACAGTCTGTTATCTCACGTACCAGATATCGAGTAGCCAAGGGCGCGGATTATCTCTTGTAAATATTACAATATTGGCTATACAATTTTGTTTAAATATGATAAATGCGTATGATATTTTGATGAGTAGAAAAATGCGCTTTTCCCAAGGCGGCAGGTGTGAGTGCATCTGCCACAGCAGGCCAAACACTGACTACTGCGGCTATTGTTCGCAGTCTCACAGAAGGTTCGTGCGTTAAGCTCTCGGTGATATTTTGGGTCACCGAGTGCAAAAAAAGAAAGGCACCGCTTTAACGGGAAAATCCTTGTCGGATTAGTCATTCGAAATAGTTGCTCATTGTATTAGTGTTAATCCGCCCATTTCCTTTGCATGTATTACACGTCATGGTATTCATACCGATCAAGATGTAACCCCTACCGCTGCAATTTTGACATTTTTCTTTTTCCATAGGGTTGCTATGAAAATGGGTAGTTATTTTATCATGTCGGCGGAGACTGAGATATTGTTATCATCACATCAGAATGGTGATGTAAGGAGATCAGAGGTGGCTGGCTCAAATTGCTAGCCTTTACCAGCAAGCCAGTCCCAGTCTGACCCCGTTACCACATTTGGCGCGCAAGTGGATTTGCGTAACATCACGTATATTGAATTAATAAAATAAAAAAGTTAAGGGTACATCGCGCCAAGACTATTGCATGGTAGTCTGTACTTGTAAATAACATAAGGTCCGTACATGCTTGTGGAGGAGGCAGAATTACTGACGTGCCATGAATGCATATGTCTAGAATGTCTCCACGAGTTTGCGGCTAGCTGTGTTCAACATGATTGCACTTGCTGCTCACATGCAGAAAAGTCGTAGTTAGCCTCTTCTGTCGATTTGGTCGAATTGGCAGAGGTTGCCTTTTCGTTACAATGGGATAGTAAGGCTGGAGTGTCTAAATGAAATAGCAAGGGCAAAAGACACGTTACTTTCTTGCCAGCCAATAATAATCCAAAATAATAACTGCTAAAAGCATCTGTCGAATCTCATTATTATTAGTTCTACGAAAAGATATTGTGTCAGATAACAAGAACGCATTAGACTTTGTAGATTGGAATGAGCTAAAGGGCAAAGAAGCCCGTGGCGTTGACAAGAAGGTGGATCTCGGAGAAATCCAAGGTATTGGAAGAACCTACGTCGTTACAAAGAAAGGCATAGCAAGCAAAGAAAAGTTCTACATCCCAAAAGCCCTGGCAGAGAGGTATGATGGGAAAAGAGTATGGTTCAACGTCACGGAAGGAGCGAAGCAGGAGTTTGGCCGTGAGAATCCACCTACTGACGAAGAGATGGCAAAATACAGAACACCAGATTCCCGCCCAGACGTTAATGAAAAAATAGTCGTCGTTTTGGAAAATCCTGTCTCTGAAGAGGTGATAGTGATAAGGGAAGCCAAAGAGTTCCCAGTACTTGATTGGGAGAGGATTATTCACAAGAATGTCCGTTCGATGGATGGCGAGCCGGTAGGCAATGTGGTAGCCCTTTATCCTGACAGCTTCCACGTTGAAACACAAGGCTCCCAGATGGCATACGACATACCGAAGAATGAAGTGGATGGCTTTGACGGAGCGGAAGTTCGGTTGAAGGCTCCAATAACCGATCTGGAACGCTATATCATCAAGAATAAGTAAATACGAGGAGGATCAGACGTACACGCTTTTTTCCTCACACGCGGAGATATGGCCATTGAGTTATACAACTTCAGCAGAGCGTGTCTCTAGGCAGCCAATCCACAAGTAATAAAAGAAATGCGAGTGCCATGTTCACAGGTCAGGGGGAGCGGTTTGTTCGTATCCCTTGTCTGTAACACAGAGCTACCAGACTGGTGCTCTCCCTGCCTCCGAAGTTCTTTTGAAGTATTATGTTGGTGATTTGGTCTTTGTTTAGATATTTTGCAAGATCATTTTGGAGGGCTTGGCAGGGCAGAGATCAAATCTATCCAAGTCTTTTCACGTCATGTGTATGTTGACAATGTCATGATATACGAGTCTAGCGAGGCATATAACGCAGATTTTTTAGTCAGAATGCTCGTTTTATATTGCGCTTTTTGGTCATAGGGCGTTAATAGGCTTTGTCGTTGTAATGCGATATGCTGGTCAACGGGCTGATTGGCAAGTTGCTGCAAGCGCGTGCAGTCGAAAGGCGCGACGGCGAGCTTACCTTTACAAACGCCTTTGGCGGATACCTCCTTTGCAGCATATCGTACAACTCTACCAAGGCACTCACGGTTCAGGGGTGGCGTGAGATCTTGGCTGATTTCGAGTCCGCCCTAGCAGACCTGTCGACAGATGAGATAGAGGCAACGGTGATGTTGCTTGACTATTACCTGAACCACGCGGTCGCTATCGATTGGCGCTAATTATCATATGCGCGTGCAACCGGCCAATGGACCTGCGCGATCCCTCACGCTTTTGCCTCCAATCGAGATTAAAGTTCAAAAATGCCGCCGCGTTTTCTTTTATCAGATATTTTTTGGCCATATTGCCTATTAGCGTCACATATATCAGTAGAGTGCAATGCAAATTAACGGGTTAGTAAGCAAGCTTTCAAGGGTCCATGCCGTGCAGATGGGCAGAGAGGATATTGTTTTTAACGCGGGATTCACCGAGGTTCTGTTCAGAGCAGTTGGCGAGAACGGCCCAAAAACGACCGAGAACTGGCGGGCAATTCTGTCAGGCTATGATCCGTCGCTTTCTCGTCTGTCAAGCGAGGAAATATCCGCTCTTCTTGCGCTTTTCATTTATTCCGCCGCGCACCGCAAGGCCGCCGGCGCAAATACCGGCCGCCTAACATGACTGGCGTTGTCTGCGCTCCGGTACGATGATGCATAACCCCATTTAAAACCCGGGCTCTCGATGATTTATCTAGATTTTGCACTGAATATGGTTAATAACCTCTTCTCAGTCGCCATTATTGGCAATGTTGTGGGTAGAAAATGGGCTCATTCAAAAACTGATGCAGGCCCACGCCATCGAAAGGTGCCAGAACGACATTGCGTTTACAAGTCAGTTCCAGAGATTCGTGACGCGACAGCGCGGCAGGATAACCAAGGAGCAGACGCTTGAAGAATGGCGACTCGTCTTGGGTGCCTATGACTGTAAGTTGATGACATTAACGCCCGACGAGGCAGGGGCCACCATGGTCCTTCTAGAGTTTTTTGCAGACAACGCAAGGACGGCTATCCCGGACGGCCGATAGACCGGCCGCAAAAAGTTTTTGTTCGTTGCGACGGCAGAGAGTTTATCTGACGCCTTGCGCGCAACGCACACATACACGCGATGGCTATTTCGCTTGCCTCGATAACTATGCACCTTTCTTCTTCAAAATGTAGAAGGTTTCTTGCCGGCGACGGCATAACATCGCCCGACTTTGTGCTCCTACCACTTGCAGGCGTGCTTGAAGGTGTGTCCATCGACGCAAGGGCCGCAAGAAAAAGCCTGCCGGCGCTCGGCGAGAC
Source organism: Nitrososphaera sp. (assembly GCA_036378195.1). Lineage (GTDB taxonomy): Archaea > Thermoproteota > Nitrososphaeria > Nitrososphaerales > Nitrososphaeraceae > Nitrososphaera. Next base: position 7,683 of record DASUXB010000228.1, on the reverse strand, counting down.
GTTCAGCATCGCCAAGAACCTTGACGAGTACCAGAGCAGGATATGCGCGCTCGTTCCGTCGCTTGCCGACAGGAACCCGGCCAAGGTGCGGCTGCAGAAATACAGGATAGGCATCATCGCGGCTTTTGCAGGGCTTGCCCCGCTCTTTAGGACGGGCGACATGGTAGAAGAATGGAACAGGCACACAAGGCTGCTGCTTGAAGAAGCCTCAAACGCGTACGTCGCGGCGACATCGTCGTCATCATCAGGGCAAAAGCAGTACGCGGCAAGTACCGCAGAGGCGTTTTCCTTCTTTGGCGTGCCGGAGGAGCAGGTTGATGCCGCTTTGGACAGGATGTACGGCAGCTCAACCCCCCTCGACTAGCTATTTGTACGCAGGCAAGAAAGGCTTTAAAGAGCATGAGGCTCTCAAGAAAGTAGAGAGAGTGCCTGCCAGAGAAATCCAGTTTGTATATGCAGCCAAAGAGATGCCCAAGTTTGCGACTAACCCCCATCTGGTATGCGGCTTTCCCGGCTCGGGCTATGTCGGCAAGCTGGCAGTAGACCACCTCATACAGGAGCTTCATGCCACACATCTTGCAGACATTTATTCAAGCTCGTTTCCGCCCCAGGTGATGATACGCACCGACGGCACGGCTGACCTTATGAAAAACAGCATATTCTCGTGGCAGGACAAAGAGACCAGCTTGCTTCTCCTCACCGGCGACTCGCAGCCGTCAAACCCCGACTCGGAATACGCGCTTGCAGAGCACATACTTGACTTTGGCGCGCAGCTGGGCGCACAGCAGGTGTTCACGCTTGCGGCGTACATCACGGGCGTCTTTGTGGACAAGCCCCGCGTCTTTGGAACTGCCACCGACGCATCCCTTGTCGGCGATTTTGCGTCGCATGGCGTATCCCTCATGGATAACGGCAGCATCACTGGGATGAACGGCCTTGTAATAGGGATAGCGAAACTGCGCGGAATAAAAGGCACGTGCCTTCTCGGCGAGACGTCCGGCTATGTAGTTGACGCCAAGGCGTCAAAAGCGGTGCTAGAGACCCTACTTTCCATGATAAACGTCAGCGTGGACATGGCAAATCTTGAAAAACGCGCAAAGGACACAGAGATGCTCATACAGACGATAGAGCAGCAGATGGCGGCAGGAAGAGGAGGAGGGCCGCCAGGCCAGGAAGGCCAGCAGCAACAGCAGCCTCAAAAGCCGCGCAACACGGGATACATCAGTTAGTTGACTAGGCTTTTGTCAGCTTGCCGAACTTGCCGACGCTGATGCTGTTTTCGCCCTTGAACGTGTTGATGTAGCCGTTCTCTACCGAGATCCTGTCGCCGGTCTGAATCTTGTTGATGTCGTCGCCCCACAGGGACAGCTTTATACTGCCGCTGTCGTCAGAGATTATGGCATCGGCCACGGTGTTTGTGCCGCCTGCCTTCAGGTTCACGGTCCTTGGCTGGCCGACAGAGTCCACCTTGGCGGTGACGCTGACGTTGCGCATACCGGGCTTCAGTTCACTTATCTTCATGCCAGAAGGATGAGAATATTCTCGTAATAAAGGTAACGACAGCGAAAACTAGTACCCTAACGGAGGCATTGCCGACCGTGCAGGCATACACCACTAGGCGGTTCAGCGAAGCGCGGCTTTGCCTCCATGTCAGAAGAGGAAAGAAAGCACATAGCAAGCAAAGGCGGACAACACTAAAGAGCAAAAAACAACAGCATCACTCATCCAGTGCGAGAGACATCAAAGCTACACTTATCCTCACATTCCTTTTCCCTTCCTTTTTATTGTGTGTGTGTTTTTCAATACGACATCGGTTACCCCTGAGCGACAGAGATAATTCTAACAGATTTTACATTCCATTTTCAAGCGTCATTAGTCCACCTCATATGGGCAACGGCGAAAGGAACAGGACGCCGTTGCCCGTCCTGTGTGGACAGTACCGATGCTGTGAGGATGCCTTTGGGGTATAAGGCAAAACATTTTCTATTTTAGAATCTAAAACAGTTGTGGTTGCAATGCACTATAATGTATGCGAAAAATGCATATATTAGTTTGTAAGTGCATTCTTGTATATGAATGCCGTCTTCATGTGACATGATAAGATACATAATGATGCAGAAATACGACCCTCCGCCTCATTGCCGATGTTGTACTGCAAGGGCAAGCATTGAGGTAATCAGAGAAAGAAAAGACCATTACATCCTTTTCAGGTTTTGTGAGCAGTGTTTTTTACAGCATTATCACGCAAGTAAGGAGCAGTTATTAGATAACGAAATTGTCGCTAAATAATCCTCGGTAAATCAAAACACCATCTGTTAGAAAAGCGCACATACACATCAAAACCGCCCCACCTCAGGTATTGGCCTCATGACTCGTAATTGGCTAGACCGCGCCGATTGTTTCAAGAAGCATCCTTATCGCTCAAGCTAGTCTTTTGCCACTTTAAAGCCGCAATCAAAACCAAATGTGCATCGACGTTTATCGTAATCCTGTGGTTATGAGAATAGTTTCCGTCATTTTATAAAATAAAGGTCAGGTTTCAAGTTTCGTCACAACCTGTGAAAATCCGCAGTCCGTGCACACTACCTTTGTGCCTGCGACGGTCCTGTCGCGAACCTCGTGTACAGTCTTTGTGTGGCACTTTATGCAAAGCCTGTTTACGGTCTCGGGTTTTGCCATTCTCCCGGTAACGGTTGTATGTACTGCCACATTAACTTTAAGGCGCAAGCATGAAATAAGGACGGCGGGGCAGGGCAATTACCATTTGTGTGGAGGGGTAGCGAAGCCCGGTCAAACGCGCAGGACTCAAGATCAGATGCGCATACGGCACATCATTTACTCCCGCAACATCCACAAGAGCGCGGGATGAGTGATCCCGTCCCTTAGGGGTTCGTGGGTTCAAATCCCACCCCCTCCACCACATTATTATCCTTAAACCAAAGGTTCAAATCCTTTTTTTGGGCGTCCAAAAACGTGGCGCGCAAGTCGGCAGTCCTCATCCCCGTCATAATCGCGGCCGTGGCGATAGGTGGGCTCGGGCTTGCATTCATGCCGCAGGACATCAAGAACAGGAGCCCCGATTTTCCAAGGGGCACGGTGCGCATCAACGACGACGTGATAACGGTAGAGGTGGCGCACTCTGTTGCAGAAAAGCAGCGCTGGCTCACGTTCAGGCAGGACAAGTTGCCAGTTGACAATGCCATGCTGATGAAGTACGACAAGCCGGACCTCTACGACATTTGGATGCTCAACGTGAACTACAACCTCGACCTGATATGGTTCGACCAGGACGGCAACGCGGTGTACATGAAAAAGGATGTTCCTCCGTGCGGTAGCGTGCTTGATCAGCAGGGCTGCACGTACAAGAATACCGAGCCGGCGATGTACATCCTGGCTGGAACGGCAGGGTTTGCAGACGCTCACAAGATAGACATCGACACCAAGATGAACATCATTTCGGCGTAAAATCGAGTTTTGCAACGACATAGGCACTTGTCGAACTTGACAACGACCTCGATGGTCAATAAATCAAGAAACACCATACAATCCGCGTGCAGTATTAATTAACGTACGAGTGTCATTTCAGAATGTGGAGTATGCACTTGCAGACAGCCATGCCAAGCCATTGTCCAGAAAAGAGGTAGGACAGCTTCTTGCAAGGCCGAACCTGCTCAGAATAGCGTTCCTCGATGAAAAGGGCAAGCCGGTTGTCCATCCTGTCTGGTACTACTACAGCAAAGGAAGGTTCTATTTTGCCACGGGCAGGCAGGGCAGAAAGACAGATGCCCTCCGCAAGAACCCCGGCGTCTATTTTCTTGTCGACGAAAACCCGACAGATAGTCCGCCACTTGGCGTCCGGGGTAGGGGCACTGCAGAGGTAGTTGACGACCCGAAATACGCGACAGGGGTCACAAGGCGTTGTGTAAAGAAATACCTTGGCACTACAAAAAGCAATAGCGCCAAGGCGATAATTGCGATGGGCCCCGACTCGTGTGTGGTAGAGGTGACGCCACAAGTCATGGCGACTTGGAAGTTCTAGCTTAGCCCACGGCTTTTTTCAATTCGTCGTAGGCGTGCCTTACCTCGTCTATCGCCGCTCCATCCTCAAGAGTGGTGATGTCGCCTATCTTGTCGCCGCTTGCAATCGCCTTTAGCAGCCGGCGCATTATCTTGCCCGAGCGGGTCTTTGGAAGCTTGCCAACGAAATACACCTCGTCGGGCGTCGCTATTGGCCCCACGGTCTTCCGTATGTGCTCGACTATCTCTTTGCGCAGCGCGTCAGATGTTGTAATTCCTTCCTTTGCGACGAGAAACGCGATTATCGACTCGCCTTTTGTAGAGTCCGGCCTGCTTGCCACCGCGGCCTCGGCTATGGCCTTGTGCGACACGAACGCGCTTTCAAGCTCCATCGTGCCGAGCCGATGGCCGGCGACCTTTAGCACGTCGTCTGCCCTGCCAAGGAGCCACAGGTAGCCATCTTTGTCCACGAGCGCATAGTCACCAGGGTAATAGGCGCCTTCAAACCTGCTCCAGTAGGTTTTCTTGTACTTCTCGTCGTCGCCCCACAGTGAAAGGAGCATCCCCGGCCAGGGCTTTCTCACAACAAGGTAGCCCTTTGTCCCCGGAGGAACAGGACTGCCACTGTCGTCGACTACCACTGCGTCGACTCCGGGCACAGGAAAGGTCGCCGAGCCGGGCTTCATGGGCACAAAGTCGACGCCGGTGCACGCAGAGAGCATGATGCCCCCGGTTTCAGTCTGCCACCATGTGTCGATTATCGGAAGGCGCTCCTTTCCTATCGTCTTGAAATACCACTGCCATACCTCGGGGTTTATCGGCTCGCCCACCGTGCCGAGCAGGCGCAGCGAAGACAGGTCAAACGAGTTTGGCACCGCGTTGCCGTACTTCATGTACATACGCAGCGCAGTCGGAGTCGTGTACAGTATTGTTGCGCCGTGCTTTTCTGCGACGGCCCAGTACCGGTCCGGCTTTGGGTAGTCTGGCGCGCCGTCGTACATTATTTCCGTGACTCCGTGCATCAGGGGCGCATACACCATGTAGCTATGGCCAGTCACCCAGCCGATGTCGGCGGTGCAAAAGAATATGTCGTCTTTTTTAAAGTCAAAGACCCATTTTGCTGTCGCGTACAGATGCACGAGATAGCCGGCCGTCCCGTGCATCACGCCCTTTGGCTTGCCAGTGGTTCCAGAAGTGTACAGTATGTAGAGCGCGTGTGTGCTTTCCACCATCTCTGGCTCGCAGAATGCCGGCGCCTTTTCCATCGCCTCGTGCCACCACACATCCTTTGGACCCATTTTTACCTCGTTTCCTGCATGCCTGAACACCGCCACGCTCTGGACGGAGGGAGTCTGCGCAAGCGACTCGTCAACCACCTTTTTCAGGTCGACCAGTTTTCCCTTGCGAAAGCCGCCGTCTGCCGTCACTATCACCTTTGACTGGGCGTCGTTCACCCTGTCGACTAGTGCCTGCGAGCTGAAACCAGAGAAAACCACGGAATGCGTCGCCCCTATCCTTGCGCACGCAAGCATCGCCACCGGGAGCTCGGGCACCATCGGCATGTATATCGTGACCCTGTCGCCCTTTTGCACGCCGAGGCTCTTGAGGACGTTTGCAAACCTGTTGACGAGGCGGTAAAGCTGGAAATATGTGAGTGTCCTGGACTCGCCGCTTTCGCTCTCCCAGATGATTGCGGCCTTGTTCTTGGTATCTGTTGTGACGTGCCTGTCAAGGCAGTTGACGGAGGCGTTGAGCAGTCCGCCGGAAAACCAGCGCGCAAAGGGCGGGTTCCAGTCAAGCACGCGGTCCCACTGCCGGTGCCAATCAAGGCCCCGGGCCTGCTCTGCCCAGAACCTGTCAGGATCTGAAAATGCCTCTTTTGACATCTTTTCAAGCGCCATTCCGGGCCGGACGGTCACCTTGACTTCGCTTGACTCTTCGTACAGTTTTGAGGGCTGGCTTGACAAATATATTTACACCAACCAGAGGCCGAATTTGTTTTAAAAATTGATCGCTTGCACGGCAGCGGCAAGGCGCGGCGCGCGCCTTCTCCTTGCGCGCACGACGTTTGAGATCATCAGCTCTCGCTGGCCAGTCCTTCTCGACGCGTTGCAGTTTATCAGGCGCTCAACCCTTGCAGTCTTTATCGCAAAGTCGCCATACAGGTCGCGTACCCCACGCGTGTCAGAGTTGGAGAGCACCACTGTGCACCCAAGGTCGTGCAGGCGCACAAACTCGCCGGCAAGTTCCACGTGGTCCTGCCAGCCGAAACCCTCGCGGGTATAGTCTACAAAGTTTGCGGTCTTGGTCGCCGGCAGGTATGGAGGGTCAAAGTACACGACGTCGCCTTTTGCGCATTGCCTTGTGGCCTGGGCGTATTTGGCATGTACTATTCCCACGCCTTCGCGTCCAAGCACGCCGGCGGCAGAAAAGAGCGCGTCGCGGTTGCATATAGTCGGGCGCGCGTACGTGCCATGCGGGACATTGAACCTGCCGGCCCGGTTGACGCGAAAGAGGCCGTTGTAGCACGTCCTGTTCAGAAAAATCATCCTTGCGGCTTGCTCTACCTTGCTTCCGCCGCCCGCAGGCGCGCCGTCGCGTACAGAGTAATAGTATTTTTCCCGCCCTGCATAGTATTTCTGCTGGTGCTCTTCCAGAACTTGTACCAGCTCGCCGGCCCTGTCCCGGACCTGCAGGTACACGTTGATAAGTTCATGATTAGAATCTGAAAGCACTGCTTCAAAGCGCGGCCTCGACTGCGCAAGGTGGAAGAACAGCGCTCCGCTTCCAAGGAACGGCTCAAAGTAGCGGTCGAGCCTTTCAGGAAAGAACCGTGCAAGTGCGTGCACCAGCCGGCGCTTGCCTCCAGCCCACTTTAGAAAAGGCCCTACGCTTTCCAAGACATGTTGAGATACGTTATCAGAGTTAAAAGAGCCGTGGTGCAAACAGTACGATCCCGGGCTATCCAAACTCTGACTTGTAGACACTAGTTAGTCTGTCTTTGAATAAATTGACGAACGCTTTTATACATACGGCGTTGACGAACCTAGTCTTTTAAAACTTGCCAGAGAAGGTGGGCGGATACTATGGCGACGATGATGATAATATACAGATAAGCGGCGACAGGCTCAAGGTGATCCTTGAAAAGGGCCTTGCCGTGTTTGGCAACTCTGGCAAGGAGTACATAATGGAAGATCTTGTGCGCCACGGCGTCAAGTTTGACGACAAGTCGCATTACACGCTTGCGCAGGTGAAACAAGCATTGTCGGTCCTCGGCGAGGACGGCGCGGCGCTCGTCATAAGCAGAATGCGCAGGGAACTAGGGCGCGCCTAGAGTCTGACGACGTTCTTTGAGGCAAGCCGGATGTCCTCCGGTTTTATCGTCTTTCTGCCGGCATGCATCGAGAGTTCCGCCGCCTGCTTGGCTATCCTCTCGGCCGCCTCCTCCAGAACCTTCCGAAGCTCGTCTGCCGCGTCGTCGCTCACGCGCTCGGCGCCGGACTTTTTCATTATGCGGTACATGGCCGCGAGGCCAAACTCTGGACCTGAAGACACAGGTCAGGGATGGCGGCCGCCTGTTAAAAGTTTTAATTCCTTTCTGCCGGGATGCAGCTGTTGCTGCTGTACGACGCGCATGTGCATCTGACAGACGGCGAGTATTCTGGC
>DASUXB010000227.1:0-2942 GCA_036378195.1 Nitrososphaera sp. | reverse complement strand
TCGCTCTTTACGCAGATAGCAAACCGCTACTGCGAAACTTGCCGCCTGCCGTCGCTTGGAACCCACTGCCGCACCTGCGGCGCGTCGACGATGCTACGCAGCCAGTGCCCCATCTGCAAGGGCGACGTGGAGGAGGGCGAAAAATGCCCGCGCTGCAACAGAGACGCCAGGACGTACGCTTCGATGAATTTCCCGCTAAAGGCAGCTCTCCAGATGGCCGAGAAAAAGCTGGGCGTCAGGGCGCAGCAGCCGCTCAAGGGAGTGAAATCCATGATGAGCCGCGACAGGGCCGCCGAGCCACTGGAAAAGGGCATCTTGCGCCAAAAACACGAGCTCCATGCCTTCAAGGACGGCACAATCCGCTTTGACGCAACCAACGAGCCGTTGACCCACTTTGTCCCGGCGTGGATAGGAGTAAGCGTCGACAAGCTGAAGGAACTTGGCTATAACCGCGATTACCTAGGCCGCGAGCTCATTTCATCTGACCAGCTGGTGGAATTGATGATGCAGGACGTCATCATCCCCCGCGACTCGGCCAGGCACCTCGTGAACGCGGCGAAATTCATCGATGAGGAGCTGGAAAAGCTGTACGAACAAGAGCCGTTCTACAACGTCGACGCCGTCAGCGACCTTGTCGGACATTTAGTGGTGGGCCTTGCGCCGCACACGTCGGTGGGCATCATGGGTCGGATTATCGGGTTTACCGACTCGCAGGTGTGTCTCGGCTCGCCGATATGGCACTCGGCCAAACGCCGCGACTGCGACGGCGACGCCGACTCTATAATGCTCCTCATGGATGCATTTCTGAACTTTTCGTTTGATTTTCTGCCGGACAAGATAGGCGGGCTCATGGACGCGCCACTTTTGATACAGCCCGTTGTGTTGCCGCACGAGGTGCAGCGCCAGGCCCACAACGTCGACATCGCCTCATCGTACCCGCTGGAATTCTACGAGGCGACGTGGAAGCAGGCCAAGGCGGCAGACGTGGCAAGCATGATAGAGATAGTGAAGGGCAGAATTGGAGAGGAGACGCAGTTTTTCGGCTACGGCTTTACGCACCCCACCGCCGGGCTGACCACGAAGGAGCAGAGGAGCGCCTATTCCACGCTGAACACGATGGACGAGAAGCTAAAGATGCAGTTTGACACAGCAAAGCTCATCAGCGCGGTGGACGCCGACGAGGTCGCCGCGATGGTGCTGACGACGCACATACTGCCGGACATAATGGGCAACATGCGCTCGTACTCCTCGCAGACGTTCCGGTGCACAAACTGCGGCGAAAAGTTCCGCAGGATGCCGCTTGTGGGCAAGTGCACGGAATGTGGCAACAAGCTGACGCAGACAGTGACGAGGGGCGCCGTCGAAAAGTACCTCGGCATTGCGACCGGCTTTTGTCAGGAGTACAAGATAAACGAGTACCTGAAGAGCAGGGTGGAGTCCATATCGACAGAGTTGAAGCTGATATTCCAGGAGGAAAAGAAGGTGCAGTCGAGCCTGACAGAGTTTATGGCATGACTCAATTTTTGTTGCCCGCAAACTCTGGAATAAATATCACAATACTGCATCTAGTCACGCGGTGAACCGTCTTCCGAAACTGCTTTTCATTTCGAAAATTGCAGCAATATTGTTAGGCGTTGGATTATCTCAATTACACATTCCTTTATCAAAGGAAGAGTCTGACGCATTTTTCAAGGCTTGCATCGAATGCAAATCGCCTCCGACATATCGAAACATAGATCCAGAAATAGTAAATGTTTTGTTAATTGTGGGTATCGTTGCTATATCCGCTGGCGGCATCCTAACTGCACTGCATAAAAATAATCTTCCGGCAACTTCTAATAAGTTGAGTTGAGAAATTCTTCGAGGTAAAGCAGCGCCTTCTATAGTATTGCAATAATTAAATGTCAGTTAACAAAGTTCCTGAAGTTTAATTTTCGTAAAATCATAGAGAAATCATATTGAAAAGCCGCACAAGCGTGGCTATGGCCGCGGGAATAGGGCTATTCGCTCTTGTTATGCGCCTCTATTTTGAAACCACGCTCAACAGGCCGCTACACCCTACTGCCGGCCCGCCAAGGTTGCAGGCGAGTCAGACATTTACCCAAGGAAACCACACCTATGATGAAGCAGAAATCCCGTTCGTGCCCAACCAGCAGTACGCGTTTCACGGTATTTCATTTACATATCTAGGGAACGACACCGCGGACGCAGACCAGTGCCCGCCCGCGGATCTAAAACCCTTTAACGAGCTTTATCCTTTCAATGAAATCAAACATTTCAGTGCCATTTTGAAAAACGGGACAAAAGTAAGCATGGATACCTGCTGGCCATTACCTTACACCCCGGTCATAATATCTGACAACCCGCCAACAAAGACCGCAGGAATGATGCAGGACTCTATCTATTTCGTGCATGGAGTGCCTACCGGTCTGCAAAAGAGGTGGGAAACGAGATGGTTTGACCCTGACTCCGAGACCGCAGGAATAATACAGAATCAGACCTATTTCGTGCCCGGCAAGACTGCATTTTATTATTTTACAGAACGAACAGGCCAGTAAGCTTACTGCACCACGACTGCCATCACGTTAATATCTGAAAGCGGCATCGGATTTTCGCCGACCCCGCTCCAGACGATGGTCTTTATCGTATATTCAGCCGGGCTGTCTGGCTTCCACAACTTGGACCAGTCGGCGTACCCTCCGCCCTCGATCGTGTCTATGGACCAGCTTACATCCACTGTGATGCCGTTCTGGTCTATGATCTGCGTTATCAGCGCGTACCTCTGTTCTTTCTGCTGCAGATTCTTGTAGCTCGCCGCTATCTTGATGCTGTCGCCGGGCTTGGCACTAGAGACAGCATTGCCTTCTTGGTCTAGGATCAAGTACCTCTGCAATTCCATCTTTTTCAACGGGTTGCCGTAAAAATACGAGTCTGGGTAGGTG
>DASUXB010000226.1:0-2905 GCA_036378195.1 Nitrososphaera sp. | reverse complement strand
AAACTACCGTGCCATGAAGTCGGAGAAAAGCATCGGCCGGGCGCTCCTGCGCCTTGCAAGCGAGGGCAAAATATCGCGTGACCAGATTTTCATATCCACAAAAAACGGCTACATCACAAACGACGGCGACTTTGCAAACGTTGACGTGATGGAATACCTGCACAGGATGTACATAGCCACCGGCGTCATGAGCGCAGATGACATCAGCTCCGGCTACAACGTGATGAACCCGGACTACCTCGCAAGGTGCATAGACAAGTCGCTTGCAAACATGCACCTTTCGACCATCGACCTTGTATACATTCACAACGCGTTTGAGAGCTGGCACGAAGACGTCGACAGAAAGACGTTTGCAGAGATGCTTGCCAAGGTCTTCGAGCTGTACGAAAAGTACCGCAAGGAAAACAAGCTGCGCTACTACGGCATGGCCACTTGGACGTGTTTCAGGGTTCCAAAGGGCGAAATGGAGCACTTTTCACTTGAAGACGCAGTCAATATAGCGCGCCAAGTCGGCGGAGAAAACAGCCACGGCTTTAGGTTCATCCAGCTACCGTATAACCTTGCCTACAGCGAGGCGCTCCTGCTAAAGAACCAGCAGGTGGGAACAGACACGATGATGACGATACTTGAAGCTGCCGGAAAACTTGGAATCGGCGTGTTCACCAGCGCGCCTCTGTTTCAGGGCAGGCTACTGCGCGCCCAGATACCAGACTATGCAGGAGTCACGGACAGCAACAAGGTGGCAAAACTCGTGCAGGTGATGCGCTCAAGCCCGTCAGTCGTTGCGCCGCTCTTGGGCCAGAAAAACCACGAGCACGTGCAGGAGAACCTAAAGGTCGCCAACATTCCGCCTCTGACAAAGGACGAGTTTGCGCAGGCCGTCGACACGCTTGTCAACAGATCGATGTCTGGGTGAAAGAGTTGACTGATACCACGGACGTTGAGAAATTCGTTTTGCGGACGCCCGAATCTGTAAGGGTGCTTGCGTTTTTCATGGCCAAGCGCGGGAGCTCTTCTGAATTGCAGCGTATCCTATTGTCGCTTGTCGAGCCGACGAGAAAAGAGCCGGGAAACATTGCCTACGTCCTTCACACGCACGAAGACGACACGCACTACCTGGTGTTCGACGAGGTGTGGATTAACAGAAAGGCGCTGGAGGAGCACTTGCAGATGCCCTACATCCAGTCGCTTCACAAAAGAATCGAACACCTGATAGAGGAGCCGCCTAGGATAGGGGTCTACCGGGAAGTCCTTTCCTAGAGTTGCGCAATTGCCTCTTTGATGCTCTCTGCATCAAGGGCGCCCGGCGTCTGCTCTATGTATCTTGTCAGGTCTTCCTTTGCGCCGGCGTTGTTGCCGTTCTGCATCCTTGCCACCGCCCTGTTCTTGTATATTGGGCCGTAGCGGGCGGGATTGATGTTGATTGCTTTTGTATAATATGCCTCTGCAAGGGAGTAGTCCTTCTTTTTCAGGTAATAGTTGCCAAGGCCCCTGTACGCAAGGTAGTAGCGCGGGTTGGCCTTGACGGCGCGCTCGTAGCACGGCACCGCCTGCTCTGAGCCCTGCTCGTTATAGATGCCTGCAAGCTGCGACCAAGCCTGCGCGTTTTCCGGTTCTGCCTCGGCTGCCTGCCGCAGTTTTTCAACTGCCTTTTCGGCCTTGCCCTGCTGCCTGAGCCTCTCTGCCTCAAAACACGCCCTGTTGGACTCTGCAAATTTCAGGTCCTCATTCTTAAAGAGATCCTTCATGTCTACAGGAATAAGGATAATCTCTGTCATGTCATCCTGCTCCCAGTCCTGCTCGAACTTTGGCTCTGGTATTGCGCCTATCGTGTCCGGCTCTGGCACGTATGTCAGGATTCTTCGCTCGTCAAGGTCGTACCCCGAAACTACTGTCGCGTGCTGGGCAATGTCATGGATGCCGGGCATCACCACTATCGGCGGTATGCCCTGGTCTATTCTTTTCTTGACGTCCTTGAGCGAGCCCTTGAAAATGTAGCAGGCAAGCCCGCGCCTTTCTGCAAGCTCGATTCCGTCTATCATGACGGTGCCCCTTGCTGACGATGCCTGCTCCTGGGACTCTGCTCCTATCAGGTCCTCGCCCCAGTATTTTGCGACTACGTTGACGGCAAGGGGAAGCCGCGGGCTTTCCTCGCTCTTGCTCACAAGCGGAAGCGAAATGAAATGTTCTGGCTGCGAAGACTCCAAACTACTGCCTTGTGCCAACCCTTGCAGGGCAAATAAATCATTCTACATTCTTGCGAATTTCTCAAGGAGGTCGAGGCCGTCGGGCCCGCTCTTTTCCGGGTGGAACTGCGTGCCGTAGATCTTTTTAGTGCCGTGCGCAAAAATCTCGTGATCGCAGTACTTGGATCCTGCGAGGCGCACAAAGCCCTCCGGCAGTCTGGCTATGCAAAAGCCGTGGCTTTCGTACACCGATATCGTGTTTTTTTCTGGGACGAGCGGGCTAGGCGATGTAACAACGTCTATCTGCCCGTGCAAATGCGAGGACATCCTGCGTATCGAGCCACCGAGAGTCAAGGCGATTATCTCTGCTCCGTAGCAGATGCCAAGCAGCGGAACATCCCTGTCGTGGCAGTACCTGACTATTCGCGAGTTTGCAGCGTTCACTGCCTGGTCGTTTTTGCGCCTCCCAGACAGGATGACCCGGTCGCATTTTTCAAGGTCGTCCCGAGTCACCTCAGAGTATTTCCTATAGACGCGTTCTGCGCCGAGCCTGTCAAGGCACGCAAGTATGTCCGGCGTGAATGGCGAAAGGTTGTCGACCACTAGCGTCGGCAAAATCATCAACTTACCTCGATTGCAATGTAGTGGTTCTCGACAATCCCGCCGGAGACCTTGAGCACGCCAAAGTTCACGTTGTTTCCATTCTGCCACTCGTACAC
>DASUXB010000225.1:0-5492 GCA_036378195.1 Nitrososphaera sp. | reverse complement strand
GCGCTCATGAACAAATTGATTGTCCCCTTGTCGAGTATGTCGCCAAAGTAGCCGGAGGTTTCAAGCGGGGTCAGAGTTGCACGCGTCAGCTGGTTCTGCGCATCGCGCTGGATGCTTGACACTATCCAGTTTTTCTTGTTGGAGCGCATGTCAAACAGCAGCGCCTCAAGGTTCTTCTCCTTTGAAATCGCCTCTATCAGGTTGCGCTCGGTGTACGGCTCGGCGACCCTGCCCCGCTCGATGGCGTCTGTCGCCTGCTCGATGAATTTCAGCATCTTGTCTCTAAGGGAAGAGCAGAACTCCATCCACGGCTCGACATCCTCGACGTTTTTCTCCGGCATCTGTACCCTTGGAAGAAAGCGCAGCGCATTCTTGTGCACCGTGAAACTGCGGAAATCTCCAACCTCTGATTCTATCTGGTGTGCCTCGTCCATCACTAGGAGCTTGCGCTTTTGCGTGGTGCCTGTGTAAAAGATGTCGGACAGAAAGTAGCGGTAGTTGTAGACTGTGTGGCTTGCTTTTGCGCCCATCCACCTCTGGTGGAAGTAGTGGCATGGCCGCCATTCAAGCTCCACAATCTTGGACTGCTTTTTCAGTTTCTCAACGTATGTTTTTTCTGAAAGGGGGTCCAGCCTGACCTGCTCGCCAAGCGTCCCTTCTCCCACAACCTTGTAGTCTAAAAGCCGCGTCTTGTACGCGCAGTCGTACGAGTCGTCCTGCACGCAGGGGCCATAGTCGCAGTTTTCGCTGAGGCCCATGTCCTCCTTTACTATGCAGGGAAAGTTGGCCCGGCCCTTTACCTCAAAGACGAACGGAAAGTCCCGCTGGTACTGCGCCTGTAGGTCTTTGGTCGCGGTGCAGATGTGCGAGCTTCCAAGATACCGCGCAAGCGTGATTGCAACCGGCGTCTTGCCAAAGCCGGTGGGCGCCTCAAGGAATATGTTCTTGTAGCCGGACTTTAGGGCGGACTCTATATCCAGAAGCACAGAGCGCTGCTTTTCGCGCATCTGGCCCAGCGGAAAGTATGACAGGATTGACAATGAAGAGCACTTGCTCTCAGTGCGACGTACTTTTTAAGGTTGGGTCGTAGAGCCAGCACCTGACGTACCCTGTTCCGGTCGCAAATTCGGGCGGGTCTTTCTTGCACACCTCCATTGCGTGCGGGCAGCGGGGGTAGAACCTGCAGCCGGCCGGCGGATCGAGCAGGCTTGGAGGGCTTCCGGGTATAAAGCGGATCTTTTTCTCGCTAGAATGCAGCCTGGGCACTGCGGCTATCAGCGCCTGCGTGTATGGGTGCTTGGGGTTTTTGTAAATGTCCTCAGTCGATCCTATCTCGACAAGCTGGCCGGCGTACATTATGCCTATCTTGCCTGCGATCTGCGACACAAGCGCAAGGTCGTGGCTTATCAGGATGACGGTTACTCCCCTTTCTTCGTGCAGCTTTTTCAAAAGGGCGATTATCTGCGACTGTACGAGCACGTCAAGTGCTGTGGTAGGCTCGTCTGCAACCAGGAGATCCGGCTCCATAAGGAGCGCCATCGCAATCACCACGCGCTGCTTCATGCCGCCGGACAGCTCGTGTGGGTAGCGCGACGCCACCGCCGGCCCCAAGCCCACCTGCCTTAACGACTCTACAATCTTGGCGTCAATGTCGCCCTCAAAGCCGTGCTCTTCCAAAAGCTCCCGCAGCTGGCTTGCCACGGTGTAGACAGGGTCGAGCGCGTTCATTGCGCCCTGAAATACCATGGCCACCTTTTTCCAGCGGACCTTTTTCCCAAAGTCACGGTCGGACATCTTGGCAATGTCCTCGCCTGCAAGGACTATAGAGCCTGCCACTATCTTGCCGGGCGGCTGCATCGAGCGCATGAGCGCAGAGCCAAGTGTGCTCTTGCCGCAGGCAGACTCGCCTACGATGCCAAGAGACTCACTCTCTGAAAGTGCAAAGTTGACCCCGTCCACTGCCTTGACCGGACCCCTCTCTGTCAGATAGTACGCGCAAAGTTCCCTGACAGCAAGTTTTTTTTCGTCCCCGGAAGGCATGATTTGAAGTCGCCTCGCACGGTATAAGAGGTTATTGAAGTTGGAAAGGCCCGACAATTTTGCCGGGGAATTTGAGCGCAGGAACAGCGCCAACAACCATCAGGAGGAACAAGGCAGTCCCAGACATTCTTGCTTATTTTTTGAGCTTGCTTATCGAGTCGATTATTTTCGAATGATCGGCATCAACCTCCGTAGTCACGTAGAGCAAATGATTATCGTCGAGTGGCATTGTGATGCGCTTGATTTTTTCGTATTCTGCCAACACGTATTTTCCCCTTCCTATTTTTGATGCAAGCTCGCTGCGTGTTTTCCATGCCTTGATGGCCAAGTCAAGCGATTTTCGGCTCTCTTCCGGGGTAAGAAGATTCTGCACGCCAGACCTATGGTCAGAGAATAGGATCTTGCCTTCCATGTCGCAAATCGTGACCAGTCTGATTTTTGGGTCGATGCTCATGACATCATGATGGATCTTCTGGTATGCCATATGGCAATAATTACAATCTCGTCCTAATAACATTTTATGATTTTGAGAATTAACCGTATAGCATCAATAATTCATAGAAATATGTCTAAATACCTCCACAATATCTAATCAGACAGATATCCCGACTCGCCGGGAGCCCACCTTTGAGCGCGGAAAGGGTTGTTCTCGCAGTCGTACAAAATTGCCACCTGACGCCTTCCAAAAGGGGATGTTGCGCCCCCGAGCGGTTATATAACCGGTAATTGCCATTATGCAAGTTCCGCCTCATTGAAGTCTCCAATATGCCCTTTTGACGCAAAAAGCGGTGTCCTATGCGCCAGGTGCGACGAAAAACTGCACGCCGGCAACATCACGCAGGACGACGTGGACGCCGCAGTAACTCTGACGAGGGTTGCCAACAAGAGCCAGGACGTGGACAGGTTCACCCTAGCGAGAGGCGCAAGGGTGGACGAAGACTATGTCCTTGTCCTGAGAGGGCCCGACGTGATGTCTGTCAGGGCCAACCCTTCGCTTGCAGAGAGGATAGAAAAAGAGTTTGGGCACAAGGTGCACTATGTCGAGTCAGAGACATCAGAGCGCGGGCTCGTCGAGAGCCTGTTCCACCCGGCAAGGGTTATTTCAGTAAACCAGTTCTACCTTCCAGACGGCAACAAGGTGACCAAGGCAGTAGTCGCAGGCAGGAGCAGCAACCAGAAGGTCAACGTCGAAAAGATTCAAAAGATTGCAATGGCCGTCAAGAACATGGAACTCCTCGTAGAGTTCGAGCAGAGATAGAGGGAGAGATAGGCCATGGCAGTAGTCAACATACACAGGACGCATTACGCACGCCAGCTTGGCGAAGACCTCGTCGGCAAGCAGGTGAGAATAGGCGGCTGGATAGAGGATGTACGCGACATTGGCAAGCTTGCGTTTGTGACAATACGCGACGTCACCGGCGCCTGCCAGGCGATAGTGACAGGCGAAAATGTGCAGGCGGCTGTGCAGGCTCCTAGGCAGAGCGCGGTGATTGTCGCCGGCACCGTGCAAAAGAGCAAGGCCAAGGATTTTCCGGTGGAAGTCAAGGTGACAGAGCTTGCGATACTGACAAAGGCCGTCCATCCGCTTCCAATCGACCCGACGGGCAGAGTTGAGTCGGCCCCGGACAAGAGGCTTGACGCAAGGGCACTTGACCTGAGGAATCCCAGGGTTGCGGCGATATTCCGCCTGCGCTCCGCCGGCCTCAAGGTGGTGAGGGACACCCTGAGGGGAGAGGACTTTGTAGAGGTCAACACACCCAAGATAATCGGGAGCGCAAGCGAGGGTGGCGCAAACCTCTTTGGGTTTGAATACTTCAAGCGCAAGGCGTATCTGGCCCAGAGCCCGCAGCTTTACAAGGAACAGTTGACGCTGGGCCTTGACAGGGTGTTTGAGATAGGCCCCTATTTCAGAGCCGAAAACTCGCACACCGTCAGGCACCTGACAGAGTTTACGAGCATCGACGTCGAGGCGGCGTTTCTCGACTACGAGGATGTGATGGACCTCGTGGAAAAGGTGGTTGGAAACGTCATCCGCGACTTTAACGAGAACCACAGGGCAGAGCTTGCGGCGGCAGGCGCGCAAGAGATCCCGTTTGGCAACAAGAAAATAGACAGGCTCACGTACGAGCAGTGCCTTGATGAGCTGGCCAAGGAAGGCGAAAAGCTTTCGTTTGGCGACGACCTATCCGACGCAGCGCTC
The DNA here is from genome assembly GCA_036378195.1 of Nitrososphaera sp. Taxonomy (GTDB): domain Archaea; phylum Thermoproteota; class Nitrososphaeria; order Nitrososphaerales; family Nitrososphaeraceae; genus Nitrososphaera. The sequence continues at coordinate 1,252 of DASUXB010000225.1, read as the reverse complement.
CGCAAGTTGGGCGAGATGCACAAGGGATTCTATTTCATCATGGACTGGCCGATGAAGCTAAAGCCGTTCTACATCCACGAGAAAGAGAGCGACGAAAGGCTGTCCAAATCGTTTGACCTGCAGCACGGCTACCTCGAACTGGTGTCCGGCGGCCGCAGGCTGCACGACCCTGAGCGCCTGAAAAGCAGACTTGTTGAGCAAGGTTTGAACCCGGCAAGCTTTTCCGAGCACCTCAAGGCGTTTGACTGGGGAATGCCCCCGCATTCTGGGTGGGGCCTCGGCTACGACAGGCTGATGATGGTGCTAACAGGCTCGCAGAACGTGCGCGACGTGGTCCTTTACCCGAGAGACACAGACAGGCTTACGCCCTAGCGTTATACGATATTTACTTCCCGCACGTTTTCCTCAAAAATCCATGCGGCAAACCTGTCTTCTGTGGTCGAGTAGATCACCCACACAACTGGGTTTATCTCCATAAACCGCGCGTCCGTACGCGAAGGCGAGGGAGGCGACGGATGCGAGTGGAATATGCCGGCAACCTGTAGGTTTTTGCTTTCTGCATAGTCGTACGCCTTTAGAAGCTCATCTGGCGGTATCTCGAACGATGCGTATGTTGCATTGGCGTTTCTCACCGGCAATATCTCTGCTATTGCAATTCTGTCCTTCTGCTGCCCGCTGCCAAGAAGAAAGGCGCACGACTCGTTGGGCATTGACGCTCTTGCGATCTGCTCCAGCTCTTGCAGTTGAACTGATGAAAGGGTTATGCTTTTTTGCGAGCCTATACCAGTCAGCTGACCGTTACCTTGCCGATCATGTACGGGTGCAACATGCAGTAATAGTCATACTCGCCGGCTTTTTCAAACACGTACGAAAAACTGGCGCCATCCTTCATAAGGCCAGAATCAAACACCTTGTCAGGAGCAGGGGCGTTGTTTACTACCTTGCCGGATGTTACAGTATGATATGGAGTGGTACTGTCATCGTTGGTCCAAGTCACCATGCTTCCGACTGCAGACTTGACTTCTGCAGGAGAGAAGAATTTCCCGTTAGTTGGATTAGAAGCACCAACCACTATTGAGACTGCAGTGACAGTAGCCCCTGACGTCTGAGATCCAGAGGTCGCACCCGGCGCAGAACCGGTGGCGTTTGTCCCGTTTGCAGTTGTTGCTCCAGTGGCATTTGCTCCACTTGGCGCCGTAGCATTGTTGTTGGTAGTAGCATTAGCGCCAGCAGCGCCAGTGGCGTTTGTCCC
>DASUXB010000224.1:0-6440 GCA_036378195.1 Nitrososphaera sp. | reverse complement strand
GAAGGAAGCCACGTCACGTCGCTTGCCAGCCTGCCGTCAGAGACTGCGGCCCTTATCTTGGCCTTGAATATCCTTGCGTCTCTGACCAAGCGCGAGAGCGAGCCGATGTTGAGCGGGTCGTGCAGGTTTTCCGCACTTGTCGCGTTCACGACCTCCTCCTTGACAATGTCCTCGACGAGCGCCTGCGACGACAAATATTCCTCGTCATACACCTGCACCACCATGCTCCTGCCTCTGTCCTCGATGAGCAAATAGTCGCCCTTTGCCGCGCTGTCGTCCTTCATCGCAAGCAGCAACAATTCGTTGCCGTTCTTTGAAAGGATCTTCATACCATTATCGACCCCAGAAGCGTGTGCCTGATGTCGTCGGCCGCAAGCTCTGTCACGTCATAGCTGTTGAGCACGTGGCTGCGCAGGCACGTCACCTCCGTGTTTGTAAAGGTAGAGATGTGGTGCGCAAGCCTGAGAGTCTCTGGATACCCGCACGCGACAGGGTCGTTGCCAAGCAGCCTGCCGAGCGCCTGGTTTTTGTCGCCCACCACGTCGACCCTCAGGACGGGCGTGCTCTTGTCCAGTTTTGCCATCAGGTTGTTCCCTATCGAGCCCCGTACCAGGCTCTTTATGATGACGTCTACTTCGATGTACGCCGGCCCGGGCACCTTTGCAAGGGGAGCCGCCGCCCTTTCCAGCACCTTTAGTTTCGTGTTCTTGCTGATGCCTGCGATGAGGTTCTTGTGGAGCACGCAGTTTTCCGCGATTTTTGCCATGCTGCGGTTCCGGTCCTCGAACACCGAGGTGCGAAGCGACCCGTCCACGAGGATTATAGAATTGCGCAGGTGGGACGACAACTCGTGCTGTATCGCCCGCTCGGCCCTGACTCGCACGAGGCGCCGGGCGACGTCGCTGTCGGCAAGCACTAACCTCGCCAGCCTGTCGTCCAGCTCCGAGTCAAACACCGTGCTCTCGCTCAGGTAGAACAGCATCGGGCCAAGTTTAAAGTGCATCAGCGCCGCTCCGCCGTAGGCCATCGCAACGCCGCACTTTATCGCGTACAGCGCGCCTTCTTCCGTCTCGGCCAGCTTGATGCTGCTCGAATCGATGGCGGCCACCATCGTGCTCTCGCGGATGGGCCGGAACGTGGTTATTGTTGTTGCGCAATAGCTGGACGGCCTTGCGCCCCACCCTTCGGCGGGCACGAGAGTCTTGTCGTCAGAACTAAAGAGGATCTTTTTCCCTCTCAACTCGTCCAGCTTGGGCGTGAGGCACTTGCTAACTGACTCCATGATTCCAAAGTCGCCGAGGCTGATGCTTGCAGGCGGATTTAATTGCGTGGCCATGTTGCTCAACAATAAATGCGGGCACAATTATATTAATATTGCGCAACATGAACAATATGGCCAGCAACAGGTTTATCAATAGCTCTGCAAACGGATTGACTGTGAGCGAGGCGGCCCGCCAGCCGGACGAGGTCAAGATAAAGCTGAAACACGGCGAGTGGGAGGTTGAAATCACATGCCTTGAGAGCAAGGTCAAGCAGGTAGTCGAGACCGTCCTGTCAAGCCTTGACACGGCCAAGATAGTCGACCCTGCAGTCAAGGGCCAGATTGACGAATTGCGCCGCGAAGTTGAGGCGCTAAAGTCGAGGTCTTTTGCTGTTGTTGACACACGTCCTGCTATTACCAATGATGTCAAGGCTGTCGCAAAGGGCGGCATGACGTGCCGGAGCCTCCTCCAGACGCTGTGGGTCGAAGGGTACTTTGCAAGCGACAGGTCGCTTGGCGACGTGCACGAGGAGCTGTCAAGGCGGGGCTACAACTATGACCGGACAGCCGTGTCGCACTCGCTTACCGACATGGTGCGGGAAAACATCATGACAAGAAACGGCACGATGCGCAACTACCGCTACATACAGAAGAGGCCGGCAGGCGACGTTGTTGCTACGAACGGCTGACCTTCTTTTCCACTATCGAGTTGAGCCAGTGGATGCCTGCTGTGGTTATCCTGTACTTGCCCGGCTCTTTTTCGTCACGCGCCACGTGTCCAGCTTTGACCATTTCTGATATCCTAGAGCTGATGGATTTTGGGTTCAGAGCCGTCGCCGACTGGATTTCAGACACCTGCATGGCGTCGTCCTGCGCCTTGCCAGTGTCCTTTGCAATTCTTGCGGAGACAAGCTGGAGCGCAACCATGTCCTTGTCAGACAGCCTTGCGTCTGCGTCGGGTATCACGCGGGGCCCCTCCGGCGTTATTTTCACGAGGTGAGCGTACCTGCCTATCAGCTCGGTCGCCTCGTAGTTAAGCGAGATCCTCTTGGCAAGGTCCATGGACGGCACCTGCTTTGAGAGAAAGTTGAACACGGAGGCCATCACCGAGTCCGCGGTGCCAGAGAATTGCACCTTGACGTCGCCCACGGTGACGGAAACGCTGACGGTTTCAGGCTGGCTCATTTTGCTTTAACACTTGGCGCCGCATATTTATTGAATTCGGCTAGATTCTCTTTTCTTGCGCCACCTGTACAACACGTACGTGCCGGCCAAGAGCGCGGCGGAAAGCCCTGCCATGAGCAGGTTCGTGGCCATGTCGGGTTCCAGCGTTGTGCAGTTGATGTCCCCGCCCCAGCACCCCGCAGCAAAAAACACGCCGTTCCACGCAGAATGGACCACGACGGAGAACCAGCCCTTGCCGCTTGCCCACGTCCTCAGGCTGAAAAAGAGCGACGGAATTACAAACAGCCAGTTGCCAAAGCAAGGCTTGCAAGCTCGATGTTTGGCGTGTTGAATATGTGCAAGACCGCCCACATGGCGCCTGTGACAATCACTGCTTGCGAGCTGTTGAACACATAGAACGGCACTCCGAAAAACACCGTCTCTTCCAGGGGGCCAGCAGCAAGGACTCCGATGAGCGAGCGGGGGATGTCAGGCTCTTGGTAGCCGGGTATGACCTGCTCCAGTATCAGCGTCCCGGCGACAAGCAGGCCGACTCCTATCCCGTGGTAGAACAAGAGCATCTTGAAAAGATAGCCGATAGAGTTCCTGCGGAACCTCGTCAGCCACGTGCGCGGGTTGAAATCTGCCTTTTCGTCTGCAAACCGCCCTGTTTCTGCCACTGCAAGAGCCTATGGTTTGTGCCAATATAAAGGACGTTTCTGGCTACTCTTCAAGTTCGTAAATAATTATAATTATATCAGATAAAATCAGAACTATGGGTAAATTTTTATGATACGCTAATTGTGTCCCTCATCCAAGTCATGACATAACGGAAAAATCTTTTACCTACTCTTTATCACATCGTTCTGTGACTAGCGGCGCTCTTTATGAAGAATTTTTAGATGCTACGAGGCAAGTGTGCGAAGACCTCGGTATAAACCCGCGTCGGATTAAACTTACTAGATTTGAAACTGAACACGTTGGCATTACATACATTGCGGAAGGGAGCAATAAGACCACGAGATTCGTTTTCGATGTCAAGACAGAGGCAAAGGGTCGCGATCTTCTAAGCGGCACAATGGATGCATCAATGGAAATATGTTATGACAAGAATGCCTCTCCGTTCTTCTTATCTGAAAACATCGACTATATGCGTGTTCATCAACCATCACTTCCAAGATGGGCCGCCTGGGCAGTTTTTAATTTTAATTTGAAACATAATCCTGTAAACCTAGAATCATTGTTTAATGAAATGCCCTTACGTGTATATGGTCTTCCAAGATTGACTTATCCTGGCCTCTCAGAAGTCCGACTTTTGATCGGTGGCCTAGAAAAATTTCACAAAGGCAAGATTCTGATCTATAAATTCCGTCATGTTATCGATTCTCGATACAGGGCATTTAGCTATGCTTTCTTGGTTGGAACAACATATCACTACTATTGGGGATTTTTTCCAGAACTTGGAGGAATGGATAGTGGTGGATGGTCGATAGCTCTGAAAGAAACAGAGAGCCTCATCAAAAGGTTGAGTCGCAAGAAAAAAGTAGAAGTAAGGAGGTTTGATATAGACTGTGAGCAATTCGAAGAATTTTTGAAGAATCATGCGGACGGTTTTCCGCTCTCTCATGAATTTGCAAAGCCTGATCCTCCTTCCCTATCAGAAGAATTATTCGGTTCGGATTTCATTGAAGCATACACCAAGTTTGAACAGCGTTATGAGAGCAAAGATTATTCTCAAGCTCTTAGAGATCTTCGAGCTCTTGTTCAGGAAGCCCAAGAGATCGTATTAAAGAAGAAGCTTGGAAGAGGGGCGGAAAGGGAAGATAGTGTTGCTAAGCTGGGTAATATTCTTGTAGATAATAAGATCGTTGACGAAAGCATGAGACATTGGTTTGCTGCTTTTGCTTCTGTTGCAAACCACTCTTCTCATAAATCCTATCCTTCAAAAACAGAAATTGAAGATTATGACATAAGAAATAGGATAATGTTGACTTTTGAAATTGGGAGACAGTTGATTCTTGAACTAAGTAAAATTATGGAACCGCCGAAGCCCGAAGTATTCGAAATACTATCCGTGGAACCCTCCGAAGAAATGGTTATACCGGCAAAACCCAAGAAATTAACAGGAAAGCAGCTTCATGAAGAAACCATCGGACTTCCTAGTAAATTGAAACAGAAACGCACTGACGGGTGAAAAATGAAATAGATATTAAAATCCGACAACTTTATGTACAAAAAATACTTGCACGGCCCTATGAACAAGGGCGAGTCGGAACGTCATAAACTACTGAAAGAATATGGCAAAGTACTATTGCAGAAATACTTTGGTGTGCCTGAAGAACACATCTATGAAGAATTTGCCATAGGTTTCACAAAATTTGATATCGCCGCATATCCTCCATTGGAAATGAAAGATGCTTGGACTATTGGGATTGAATGCGGTCAGAAAAAAAGCAATGTTAGGGAAAACTATGAACATTTTACACGCGCCCTCAAGTTTGCAGACATTATTTTATGGATTCCTTATACCATATACCGGGCACCTTATGCAGATATGATTCATTGCAAAATCGATAATATGATATCTATACAATTTGTATATGATATCATAGATAGCAAATTTGTAGCAGCTAGAAACACTGTTCATAATGACAAGATGTATTTCCTGTTGATAACCCAAGAAGGCAGGTTTTCAGAGATCGAGAATAATATTAAAACCGAATATCATTTTGATGAAGGAATAAAGAAGAAAAGCTTGGGAGCCTATGAAATTTCATTTCCGTTACGAAACCGGACATGATTAATTTTTCTACCTCGATCAAGCTTAGCAGAACCCTATCTACATCCAGTCTTCCCACGCCGACACGTACCTCTTCATCAGTTCAGAAGCGGCCGGCGAAACGGTGGATTTGACCTGCGCTATCGAGTCCACGAACAATTTCAGTGGGCTAGGCACCCTTTCAAGGGCCATCATGTCCTTTTCGCATTCAAGCACTATTTTCTCAGTCTCGGCCAGGTACAGCCGGGAAATGGAGCCAAGTATCCTCTGGATTTCTTCACTTGGCACCGACTCTGCCGACAGCTGCCTGCCAAGGTTCTCTGAATTCACTGCAAGCGACTCGGTGTAGTGGTCCCTGACCGGCTTGGGCCTGTGGCTCATTTATTGACCAGCTTTTCCAGCTTTTCCTTCAGCATTGCGTTTATCTTTTGTCCGTCGGCCTTGCCGCGAAGGACTGCCATGCTCCTTCCCATGAGCATAGAGAGAGCGCCCATTCCCTTCTCCCTTACCTGCGCCACGTTGTCGCTTATGACCTTGTCGAGCGCGGCCGCAAGCTCGTCGTCGCTTATGGAGGAGACGCCAAGCGCCTTTATCGCGTCGTCGACCGTGCCGGCCTCCTTTTTCATCAGCTTTTCAAAGATGAGTATCACTGACTCTTTTGCTATTGCGCCTGCGTCAAGTTTTGCAAACACCTCTGTGATTATCTGGTCCGTCAGCGCAGCAGGATCGAGGCCCTGCCTCTGCAGGCTGGTGACGTCCTCTGTCAGTTTCGATGCGACAAACGTCGGCTGCACCTTTGTGCTTGCAACGATTTCTTCAAATATTGCCAGATAGTCCGAGTCAAAGACCTGGCTTGCCAGCTTTTTGTTCAGGCCGTGCTTTTTGGCGATTGAATCGACGACCTCGTCCCACGGCCTTGGAACTCTATCTGCGAGCGCGTCGAGCGCCCTGCCAGTTACCGGGATGGTGGGTATGTCAGTCTCTGGGTACATTCTTGCCGCTCCCGGCCTAGGTCTGCTGAACACTGTCCTGCCGTCTAGGGTCGCGGCCCTGGTCTCTGCCGGCACGCCGGCAAGGGCGGCCTGCAGCCTGCGGGTTATCGCGTCGGCGGCAAAGGCCACCTTTTCTTCCGGTCCGCCGACAATCACAAACGCGTCGCTGCTGTCAAGTTCCAGCCTTGACCTGACAGACTCGACCTCCTCTTTAGTAATGCCATAGTTTGGTAGTTCGTCAGAG
>DASUXB010000223.1:0-9866 GCA_036378195.1 Nitrososphaera sp. | reverse complement strand
TCATGTTCACCTCTATCTCCTTCTGCACCTTCTCGACTGGGTAGTATCGTAATGGCCTAAGAGTCACGTCGCAGAACTTGCATCCCCTGCCGCAGCCGCGCATCACCTCTATCATGCCGTGCATACTGGGGTTGACGATGTCTGGAATATCATTAACAGCCGGCTCTCCCCAATAGTGCACGAACCGGCCGTGGTGCGTCTTTTTCCCGCGCAAGAACTCTTTGATCTCTACCTTGAACTGGCTCTTTTTGAAGGGATTCGCCATGTCAAACTCGCCCCTTGTAAGAGCGTCAAAGAACGGACCGGCCGCGCCGTCTATCTCAGGCGCCATGCCACCAAGCTCGCCCTCTAACACGGCATAAATGCCGTACTCCTCTATCTTGGCAGGGTCATAGTTATACTGCCAAGTGCCAGACGCCCCGACAACCACCTTTGCCTTGCTAGAGTTTCTTGTCTTTGCCGCGTTTATCCTGCTGTGAAGTTCCCTGCTGCAGTATTCAGTGTAGGACATCAGGTGCCTGCCGTACGTAAAGGTCATGCTGACCGGCCCCATGCCGAGGGGATCCATCTCGTATATGCCCACCGCCTCCGTCCCGGGACCGATGAATTCCTCGACGTGGTCGGGGTGCACCACTGCAACGTCGTCCGCACTGTAGCCGTCCTTTAGCAACGCCGCTTCAACTTTTCTCAGTCCGTACGGCGCGTACGTTGCCCTGCCGGCCGCCTGCGCGATTGGGTTGCAGAGGAAATTGAAAAGGGGCATCGGCGTGACCTGATTCCTGAACACCAGCCTTGACAGAGACCTGCTTCCAGTCATGTAGTACCAGAAGGAATTGGCGCCGTTGCCACCACTGCCGCCGTTGTTATTGTTGTTCTGCTCTAGCGCCGGAAAGCAGCCGAGAAACGAAGCAAGCGAGATTCCCCTGTACGGCGACATGAGGGTGCGGTCGGCGGTGAGGACTATTTTGGGCGCCACATAAACGGAATGGGTGCCGGAAATTTAAGTACAGAAGTATGGCTATTCTGGAACGGACTTATCGGCGCACATTAACGAAAAACAACTAATCATGTGAAATCAGAAGCCACGCGCTTTTTTCTGGTTCGCTGCGTACCGGAGGAAGAGTTTACCAGCGGCCGAGCCGGCTAGGCATCCTGCTATTATCGCGTCTGCCGCTGCGTCTCTGGAGCTCTTGCCGTCCTTCTTGCGCTTTCCATAGACCGCCCTGCCCACCGCCGCGGCAGCTGCAGCGCCTACAAGGTATTCCGGCGCGTCGGCCATCAGGTGCCCGAGCGGGTCCTTGCGCGGGTCTATTTTGTCCACGTGCGCCGTGTAGTGGGTGCCATAGTCGCGTATGTGGAGATTGCCGTACCTGTACTGCCTCTTGGCGCCTTTTTTGCTCCCAAGCGCAGTCTCTTCCATTCCTATTATCGGCCTGACTGCCTTTGGGATTATGATGTTGCCGTCTGCGTCTACAAACTCCACGGGCAAAATAAAGCCGGTTTCAGATATAAAACTAGCGAATCGATATTAACCAGCCTCGCGCTGTACCAACCGCATTGCCAGTCAAGGTTATTGCAAGCAGGCGCGTCTATGAGGGCGCCATCTCGCTCCGCAAGGACAGGTTCTCTGTAAATGGCAAGGTGGTCGAAAAAGAGATAGTCGAGCATCAGCCGTCGGTGGGAATCATCGCCGTTGCAGCCGATGGCCGCATCATTCTAGTGAGGCAGTACCGGCGCGCTCCGGACAAGACGCTGCTAGAGATACCTGCCGGCAAGATAGAAAAAGGCGAGACGCCCCGGCAGGCCGCTATCCGCGAGATGGACGAGGAGATAGGCTACTCGGGCAAATTAAAGCTATTTTTGAAATGGTATCTTGCGCCCGGATATGACACGGAACTCATGCACCTGTTCGTCGCCACGGACCTGAAGAAAATAGACGAAAAGAGGCGCGCGATGGATGACGACGAGGACATTGTCACGGAAAAGGTCGCGCTTGCGGCCGCCGTGAAAAAGTGCCTCAACGGCGAGATAGAGGATGCCAAGACAATAGCGGCCATCTTGGCGTATGCTCCTGTGAAAGAGCGCGTCCACTAGCTGTGGATCTCGCTTATCTTTTGCGCAAGCATGACGTCATAGTTGCTTACCTTGTTGCCGATGTCGTGCGTCACGAGGTTTATGGTGACATGGTTGTACACGTTTGACCATTCGGGATGGTGGTTCAGCTTTTCTGCTTCTATCGCTACGCGGGTCATGAACGCAAACGCTTCTGCAAAATCGCCAAACTCAAACGACTTGCGCAGCTTGCCGTCGGCTATCTTCCAGCCGGACATTTTTTCAAGTGCCTTGTCGATCTCTTGCTTTGAAAGCTCGCGGTAATCTTCATCATGCATGGAGAGTCTTTCGAGGGCGCAGCTAATACGCTTTGCCCAGTGATTAGCATATCTGATATGGGGAGAGCTTTGTTCACAGTCGTTTGCAATTTATAAGGCCGTCGAATCTTGCATGAACAGCGGGCGGCTGGTCTAGCCTGGTTATGATACCGCTCTTACACAGCGGTGGTCGAGTGTTCAAATCACTCGCCGCCCACTTTTTCCAAGTTTTGGATGAGTTTTTTTGCCTGCTTTTTTTGCTCAACCGTGCATTTTGCCGGCTTTTATCGCCCTGACGTACAGGATTATCGCCGAAAATCCAACAGCCGCAATCGTCCCTGCTAGGCCCATGGGAAACTCTGGCACGACGTTTGCCGCCGTGATGATTATTGTCGACTGGGAAGAAGAGCCGGTCGGGGCGTCTGCCTGCACCACGTCTTCATGCTTGCCTGTCAGGATAAGGGTTGTGACCTGGTCGTTTGATGACGACGCATCTTCCTTTATGTCCAAAGCCGCGCCGCTACCGGTCGATGCGGAAAACGGACCGGACATCATCTGCTTTGGTATCTCTAGTTTTATGGTAAAGTCGCCGGAATGCGCGGTCGCATTGCCAGAAGAGGATGATGAAGAAGAAAGGACAAGCTGTTTGTTCTCTGTCTTTAGCTCGGCCTTGCTTATCGTCATGGAGGAGTATGCGCCCAAGTCAAAGGCCGTGTCCTGATAGTTTACCTTCAGGGTCTGTTTTGGCGTCACCGGCACTACAAAGCTGTACTCTAGCGGCGGCTGGAGGAACGTGTTGTCAAAGTCGATTCCCGTAACTTCGACTGCGACCTTGTAGCTGCCTGCAATAGAAAACACCGGGCCCTGCACCTTTATCGGGCTTCCAAAGTCAGAGACATAGCTTGCCGACAGGTTGTCATAGTTTGCGCTCACCCTGTACGTATCGGTTGAATTGTCTTGCACAAAGCGGATGCTGACCTTGCCGTCGTGGCCGTGGACCACTTCGGAGAATACCTGCTTGCCGTCCTCTCTGGTGATGATGAGGGTATAGCTGACGTGGGGGGCGTTCTTGCCGGTGTTCTTGTCTATCAGTGAAAGGGTCATGTCAATCGGCTCTCCCGGCAAGGCCGCTGCGGGGCTTGTGGTGAAATCAAGCGCAAGCTGCCTGTCGCCGATGCTTGCAGTCGGAAGGTGCGACTGGTCCGACGTCATGTGATTGGCTGACTCCTCTGCATATGCAGAGATGGCGGGAAAAGACGCAAGGGCCGCCAAAAAGGCAGCTGCAAGTAGAGTCTTTGAGTGAGACATGTACCCGAGTTATCGGATTATTGCCCATTAGCTTATAAATTATCTGGTGGCGCTTTGCCCGGCAACAACAAAACTCAAATCACGTTTCCTTGGATGCTGAAATGCTGCAGCAGGAATGGGCCAAACTACTACAACAACTAAAGTGATTTCAGGCGCAGGCAACATTGCCCGCGCGATCGCAAAGTTCCAGTCCAACATCAAGAAGGACTGGTGCGCCTGCGTCGACTCGTCCATTCCGGCGTTTTCCATGAGCGATGGGATAAGGCAGGGCTACGTGGCCGCAAAAAAGCGGGGCGTGAGAATCAGGTACGTCACCGAGATAACGGCGCAGAACCTTGGGCATTGCAAGGAGCTGATGGAGTTTGTCGAGCTGCGGCACCTCGCCGGCGTGCGTGGCAGTTTTGCGGTCAGCGAGACCGAGTTTGTCGCCGGCATCCGGGGCAAAAAGGCGCTTGCAAAACTCGTCCGAAGCAACGTAAAGGAAGTTGTCGCGCACCAGCGCGACGTCTTTGAAACCTGCTGGGACAACGCCACTCCAGCCGCGCGCAGGATAAAAGAGCTTGAGAGCTGAAACAATTACTGCGTCTGCATCTTGTAAAAAGAGAACTGTGGCAGCACCTCTGTGTGCATGCTGCAAAGCTCGTGCAGTTGTTATGCGTAAAATAAAATTTTTGTTATTTCAATCTCATTAATATGAATATTTGTAATTATGCATGTAGTAATGTATTATATATGTAAAAAATCATAATCGGTTCAAATTTATATTTTCGAATGTGGCATATAGATCATGGGGACGGTCGCTTTACACCTTGACGACAAAGAAGACCTACCAAACGTCATTGTAAAATGCCCCGTATGCGCAGGGTCCGGCTCCATCCAATGCATGGAAGACGACTGCGTTAACCCCTTCTGCCTGTCTCTTCCCCTTGCAACCGAGGAAAGATGCAACTGTTGCGATGGGCGCGGGTGGGTCCGAAAAGAGCAGCAAGAATGCAGCTCCTTCTGCCGCCGAGAAAAGAAGGAGGAAGAAGCAAGATAAACGGGAGGATGATAGCCGCGATTTTCATATCGCAGGGTTCGCGGCGGTAGAGTATGATTTCAAAGTTTTTCGTGCATCAGTCATCAACCTATCAGAAACTCTTGAATATGCCAAGCTCATCTACTATTGTCGAGTAGAGGAATCTAATATGAGAATCGTCCAGCTTTGGTCGAATTCTGATGAAACAGAATTCGCGATCAGGCTGTCTGCGGACAGGATAGGCTTTCGAGCCTCTACTAACGAAAGGGCCGATTTTGTCAAAGTCGTAGACGAGACATACGCGACTGACGACGAGTACATCGACTGGCCCTTCATGCTTGCAAAATGGATATCCTCCTGGAAGGAAGGCTTTCGCCATACTGCGCTGGCACAAGAATTGAAGTTGCATGAGGCAAAGAGCAAAGTGGGCCATGGTTTCGCAACCGCCCTTGTCTCAAGAGAAAAGCGAAAAGCCCGGCGGCCTAAAAAGAAAAAGCGCCGCAAGGCCGGCCGCATGAAACTTGACGTAAAATGCGACTTTTGCAACCTGATGTTTTATGATGACGCCGAGCGGCTGGCCCACCAAAGGGAATGGCACAAGGGCGAGTTGTTGAAAAGCAAATAGTGATAATGATGACAAGCCGCGTCATGCACGCGGCTTGCGTGGCTATTTCTTCTTGCGCCCGTCGATGACGAGGACGACGACGCCTGCTATCATCACCAGTACGCCGGCGACAACTAGTCCCACGCCGGCGACGATTCCCTTGAACACGCCAATGCTGGCATTGTCTTGTCCTACACCGGGTATGTAGCCAAGCACAATGTCCGCCGTCGTGTCCGTGCCACCGTTGTTTGTGACTGTCAGCCTGTGGCTGCCGGCCTGTGCAGGAGCCGCCCCTTCTGCGAGCGTCTCGTTAAACTCTTTTCTCAGAACCTCGCTTCCGTCCGGCCCGACTAGGACTGCCGTCATGGGAACGGGATTCTTTGCCGAGACCACAACCGAAAGCGGCCTTGTCAGGTCTGAAACCTTGAACTCGGCGGACGCGGACTTGCCTGCGGCAAGCGACACTTGCTGCAGTATCGTCGTGTCTTTTTGCAGCTGCTCTGCCACCGGAAGCGCCCACACGATGGTCAGGGCTATTCCTATCGCAAAGAGCGCCGCGCCTCCAATCAGGACATAGTAGCCGCGTTTCAACGCGTGTCTTTTCTGCGATCCTTCGTTATTAACCTAGTGAACCTATGCTGCAAACTTTGCGATTATCCTGCCCATGCATTTCGTGCACTTGTTCAAAAGGTCGATCCTTGCAAACTCGTTTGGCGAGTGTATGCGCGCAAACATGTACGTGCTCCCGACGGATATGCACGGCGCCTTTAACACCTTGACAAACGAGTACATCGGGCCGGTGCCGGCAGACGACACGCTCAGAACGGAACTGCCAAACGCCTCTCTTGCGGCCTCGTCCACCTTTTTCACGAACGGGTCGGAGATGGGAGTCCTTGCAGCCGCCTCGCCGTGGATTAAATTGACCTGTATGTCTGAAAAGCCCCTGTCCTTCAGGTGCTTTTTTAGCCGCGCCAGCTGTTTTTCAGGCATCATGCCCGGAACGAGGCGAAAGTCGATTTTCACACGAGCCCTTGCGGGGAGCACCGTCTTGGCTCCCTCTCCAATGTAGCCCGAGTCAAAGCCGGCGATATTGCAGGTGGGCATCCCGACAAGCGCCTTCTTGGCGTCATTGCCCCGGGCGCCTGCGACAAAGCGCTTTACACCGTACTCCTCCTTGAATTCTCTTTCATCAAACGGCTCTTTAGAAATGACTGCAAGCTCTTGCTTTGTAAAGGGCCTGACCTCTTTGTACCAGTCCTTTATTGTGACTCTGCCTGACTTTTCGTCGCGCATTGTCTTTAGTGCAGAGACAAGCCGCCATGCCGGGTTTTCGATGAGCACTGCGAGGCTAGAGTGCGCGTCCCTCGACGGGCCGTTTGCTATCAGTTCTACGTACAGCAGGCCCTTCATTCCCAGGCTTATTATCGGCCTGTCTTTTGCGTCAACGTAACCGAATTCCCATATCACGCCGTCGCAGGCGAGTTTTTCTTCGTATTTTTTCAGGTACTGCTCGACGTGCACGCTCCCGACCTCCTCCTCGCCTTCTACCATGAACTTAATGTTGCACGGGACGTCGCCAGTCTCTTTCAGGAAATATTCCACCGCCTTGATGCGGGTTATCAGCTCGCCCTTGTCGTCTGCCGAGCCCCTGCCAAAGACCTTGTTGTCCCTGACGGTGCCGCTGAACGGCTCGTCCTCCCACAGCTCCAGAGGCTCCTCCGGCTGTACGTCATAGTGGTTGTAAAAGAGGAGCGTCTTGGCCGGGTTTGCCTTTGATTTCACTTCGCCGTAAACTATTGGCGGGACGGTCCTGTCATCCAGGTACAGCACCTCGGAATCAATGCCTGCCTTTTGCATCATTTTTGCGACGAGGTTTGCACACTCGACGAGGCCGACCTTTTTTGCCGAGACGCTCGGCTGCCTGATAAGCGCCTGCAGGTCAGAGATCAAGTCGTCCATTCCGGCGTCGACAAGCGAGTCTATCAATATAGCAGGTAACACTCTAGATATTGAAAATAAAGGTTGCTTTCCTGCTAGGGTGCCACTCTTATCGTACCCTGCATCCACGGCCAGGGCTCCGTGTGGGCGCGGTACTCCCCTGCGTCGTTAAACCCGCACATGAATGACTCGCCCGGCTTTAGCTCCTTTTCTACTCCAAAAGAAGTGATATTGGCACTGTCCAGAAGGGGCTTGCACGCCGGCTCTATTAGCAGGATGGTTGGAAAGACCTCCTCGTTCCTCCATTCTATGAAATTGCCTGCTCTGATGTTGGCCGTTTGCGGCTCAAACTGCCCGCTCTGTCTGGATGCGCCCTCTGGTATTGACACGATCTGCCCTGCCATAGATTGCACCCTGTGTACTGGCAGGTTTGCGGCCCATGCGGAAAACAGCGTCAAAAACACAATGCCTGCGGCAAGGCCCGCTATCGCCGGTGCGGCAGAATGCATGTACACGCTGCTGTGTGGCAGACAAGATAATGAATTTTTGTCTAAACTGTCAGGGCTGGTCTGGCGCTTCTATGTTGAGCCTGTGCACGCCAGATTCGCTGTCGGACAGTCGCTCGCTTGCGTCTGAAAGCGCGTAATACGCTACAATCAAGGAAAACAGGAACGCAATGACTGCCGGTATGACTACTAGGAGCAGTATGGCCGACATGGTATGACAATGCAATGCGTACAATAAAAGTCCACCTCGATGTGCACATGCATTTATAACCATCCTGACGCATTTTTCCCCAAATGTCCAGTTCCATCTTTTTCTCGCCAAAGTCGATAGCAGTAATTGGGGCTTCGGAAAAGCCGGGCGTAGGCAAGACGATATTCACAAACATTGCCAAGCATTTCAAAGGCAAGATCTATCCAGTCACCCCGTCAAACCCGACCGTGGGCGGCCTGACGGCGTACAAGAGCGTGCTGGACATACCCGAAAACGTCGACCTTGCGGTGGTGGCTGCGCCAAGCAGGTTCACACCTGCGGTTATGGAGGAGGTGGGCAAGAAGGGGATAAAGGGCGCGATAATCGTTTCTGCCGGTTTCAAGGAAGTGGACGAGGAGGGAGCCCGGCTTGAAAAAGAAGTGGGCGAGATTTCCAAAAAATACGGCATCAGGGTAATCGGACCCAACTGCCTTGGCATCATGAGCCTGTCAAAGGACAACATGATGAACTCTACGTTTCTAAAGATAACGCCAAGCCACGGCGGCATTGCGCTCGTCTCGCAGAGCGGGGCCATTTGCGCCGCGACAGTAGAGGATGCCGGCGCGCAGAACATCGGCTTTTCCAAGGTGATAAGCATGGGCAACAAGGTGGACATGGATGAAAGCGACGTGCTGGAGCTGCTCGCAGAAGACGAGGACACCAAGGTGGTCGTGATGTACCTGGAGGACATCCGAGACGCAAGGCGCTTCATGTCCATCGCAAAGAGGATAACTACTGAAAAGAAAAAGCCGGTCATTGTATTAAAATCCGGCAGGACGGCGGAAGGCGCCAAAGCGGCCGCGTCGCACACCGGCGCGCTGGGAGGCTCTGACGCAAACTATGAAGCGGCGTTTGCGCAGTGCGGGGTCATCCGCGTCGACACGATGGGAGAGCTGTTTGACCTTGCCACCGCGTTTTCCAAGCAGCCGCTGCCGGAAGGAGGCGTAGTAATCGTCTCTAACGCAGGCGGCCCTGCTATCATATCAACTGACGCCTGTTCAAAGTACGGCCTGAAAATGGCCGACATCTCTTCTATCCGCGACGACATTGCCAAGGTCATACCGGCGTACGGCTCGCCGAGAAACCCTGTCGACATCGTGGGCGACGCGGATTTCAACAGGTTTGAAAAAGTGCTCAACCTCGTCCTTGCGCATCCCAACGTGGGCTCGGTCGTCACGATGTGCACGCCTTCTGCCACCCTCAACTATGACGACCTTGCAAGGGTGCTGGTCAAGATGTCAAGACAGTTCCCGAACAAGACGATGCTTGCGTCCCTCATGGGCCTCGCAGAGGGCGTGGAGAACAGGGCGATAATGTCCGAAGGCGGGGTGCCGTACTACCTATACGCCGAGCCGGCGATAAGGACGCTCAAGGCAGTCTATGATTTCAAGAGCTGGGTCGACGGCGCCAAGACCAAGGCCGGCACACTCTCGTTTGCCAAGGATACCGCCAAGGTCAAGGAGATATTTGCAGGAGTCAAAAAACAGGGCCGAAACAATTTGTTAGAAGAGGAAGGGTACGAAGTCCTGCGAGCGTACGGTTTTCCGACGCCAAAGAGCGTCCTCGGCGCGACGGAAGACGAGTGCGTCAAGGCTGCAAAAGAGATCGGTTATCCAGTGGTCATGAAAATTGCGTCGCCTGACATCATACACAAGTCGGACGCAGGCGGAGTCAAGGTCGGGGTAAAGAGCGACGAAGAACTTCGCGCCGCGTTCAGGGCAATAATGGAAAACGCCAAAAAGTACAAGGCCGACGCCCGGATAAAGGGCGTCCTCGTGCAGGAGATGGTCAAGTCTGCCAAGGAAACGATTCTTGGCGCAAGCCAGGATCCGACGTTTGGGCCGGTCATAATGTTCGGGCTTGGAGGCATCTA
>DASUXB010000222.1:0-5658 GCA_036378195.1 Nitrososphaera sp. | reverse complement strand
CAAGCGCACAGTTAAATAGCGTATTTGCCCACATGACAAAAGAACACTTTAGGCCATGTCATCTACTACTACTCCAAAGGTAAGCAGGCAGGATATACGCAAGATAATTTTCGACAATTTCAACGATACAGACTACCGCTTTTCAAACGACGAAATCCTAGGCTACCTCAACGAGATGGACAGGTACAAAGCGGCAAATCTCGACGTGCTAGATTTTGAGGACGTGCTCTTGGAGATGGAAGAGTCGGGCTTTTTGCGCCCGATTGCGCAGAATTTCAACACGCGCTACTACAAGATAATGACAGAGCTTGAAACCAAGACATGCAAGGACTGCAACACGGTTTCATGGTTTGCGGAGGCAGAAGAGCCCAAGTTGTGCCCACAGTGCAGGTCCAAGAACATGGCTTAGGAAAACAATTAAACACCAAGCTCGCGCCTTCTCTACAGTTGTCAGAGGCCGCCGCTGCAAACCCACCGTGGATGTTCAGGACGCGCTCGTTCCAGTTTGTGGCGTTCGTGGCCGCGTTCGTGGTTTTCAGCGCAATAGTCGCGTCGGGCGCAACAAGCGCCATTGACGAGTCTGTCAACAAGTACGCAAAATCAATAGAGGGCAATCCAAGCCTTGACGCGGTCATGATAGGGATAACGACGATGGGCGACGTGGCGACGCTTCTCCTCTTTGCAATAGCAATCACCATCGTCAGGCGCACTAGAAAGGCGGGGATGATATTTCTCATCAGCATAGTAGCGCTTGCAATCGTGGTCATGTACCTGAAACCGCTTGTGGGCAGGGCGGCGCCGCAGTACGCGTTTGTGCCTGCGATAAAGCTGCCAGAGAATTTCGGAATCGAAAGCGACAGCCTTGCACCATTTGCAGCGCCCTTTTCCTATCCATCTGGCCATGTGTCGAGGGCTACGGCGCTTGCGTTCATTGTCGGATACCTGCTGTACAAAAAGTCAAAAGTGGCAGGGTATACGATATGGGCATTTCCAGTAATGATAGCAATCACGCGCGTCTATGTCCAGCAGCACTTTCCCACCGACCTTGTAGGTGGGTTTCTGATAGGCATGATAATGTCAGTCGTCCTGAGCAACTCGATGAAGTTGTGGCAGCCGTTTCAGCTGTCAAGGTTCAAGGGCAAGGAGGATGAGAAGGGCGCCAAGGCCAGCAGCGCCTAGGCCCGGCCTTCAAACTTTTCAAATATTGCAGGGCTTGCCAATAGCCAGCCATAATGCTCCTCGTCGTGCAGGTAGCGCAGGTCGCGGATCTGGGGCACGAGCCCGCGCTTGCGGATGGTCAGTATTAGCTCGCCCTGGAACGTCATGCCGAGCTTTTTGGCCTTGCCGGTGAGTTTTTCGCCCCGCGGCAAAAGTATGCGGAAGCTAAACTCCTCCTGCCTTTTTTCATAGGCTTCTGTCACCTTGTCCACCGCGTGGCGTATGTCTGCGATGTCGCGCAGGTCGATTGTGGCGATTACTGGAAAGCTGGCGTATTTTGACGTCATTATGTATTTTACTTGTACTTGGCAAATGCTTCCTGCAGCATGCCGTGGAGCGTCTTTTGCCACGCGGGAAATCCGTCGGGCGCATCAGGGTAGTTGAAGTAGTGGTCCGTGAGTTTTTTGTTGATGCTTGCGCAGTAGCGCAGGTCTTCTGCGAGTTTCTTGTTCATGGCGCCCCTTATCATCATGCCCAGCTTGTCGACCGTGCTGAACTCGGGGTGCTCCCCCTTGGTTATCTTGTCGATGTCCATCTTTGACAAAAAGTGCTTCATGCCATAGTTTATCTGGTCGTTTGTCAGGCCCTGCAACATCCTCCGGAACACTTCGAGGCCGGCCGTCTTGTAGCCATAGTCGTCTATGAAATGCTTGTTGTATTTCCACAGATTGCCCTCCGACACGTCGTTGGCCTCTATCGCCTCGACGGCGTCCTTGCCTGCGATTGTCGCTGCGATTATCGCCGGACCGATGCCACCTGCGTCAAGCGGCTTGGGCATCCACGCCGAGTCGCCCACCAGCATGTAGCCGTTTGACACCATGCAGTCGTTCTGGCGCCGTACTGACACCTGCCATGTGCCCCATGCGTTACCATCGTCCATCTCCCCGTCCGCAAGCACGGGGTTCTTTATCGTCGGGTTTGCCTGCACGTACTCGTTTATGAGCGTGGTGAGGTTCGGGTTTACTTTCATCTCTTTGTTGCGTGCCTCAAACGCCTTTTGCTGCACGCCAAGGCCGATGTTGACCTTGGTCTTGCCCTTTGGGAACACCCAGCCATATCCGCCGGGCGCAAGTTTCTGATCAAGATGGATGATACAATAATCCGGATCGAAATAGGTCTTGTCGTCGTTTGCCAGCTCGAAATTGTAGATGTACCGGCCTGTCGCTTCGAGGTCGTCGCGGTCAATCCTGCGTTCGATGTGCGACTTTATCGGAAAGTTTGTACGGAGCACCGATGTCACGCCCGTGCAGTCGACTACCAGCTTGGTAGTTTTCTTGAAAGGAGCCTTGGTGGCAAGGTCCTCGCCCTCGACTCCAATGACGGTGTTGTTTTCAACTATAAGGGAGCGGATTGCGACGCGGTCTTTGAACTCGACTCCCATCTTTTTGCAGTCTGCCATCTGGCGCTGCGGGAGCATCTTGCGATTGAGGATGTAGCCTTCACCGTCAAACGCGACTTTTGTCTCATGGTCCGGCGAGAAAGCGACCACGCCCTTGACGGGGTGCTCTATCTCGGGCTTGCCCCAGTTAATGTGGATGCGCTCTGCCATGTAGTCGACGGTGTTTTTCCCCACCGCGTCGCCGCACACCCAGCCGGAGATGGTCTTCATGCCCTGCTGAGGAAACGCGTTTCTGTCGATTACCAGTATCTTTAACTTTTGTTTGGAATAATATGCGGCAGAGGTGCCGACTATCATGCCTGCGAGGCCGCCGCCTGCCACGATAATGTCATAGTCACGCTGTCCGGACATTGTGTTTCTTGCTAGCGGAAAAAGCCCAAAACGCTATTTAAAGTGTTGGAGGCTCGAAACGCAGAATAATAATGAACGGCTGCGCAAGGATAGGGAATGCACAAGCCGTTCGTGTTCTTTGACCTAGGCCAGACGCTGGTCACCGAATGGGATTTCATCACCCATTTTGACGGCAAATTTCTGGAACTATTGAACGGCTATGGCGCAAGGATTGACATGCGCAACTACCGCGCCGTCCGCGACGACATTATCCGCGACCGCAGGATAGGCCACGGAAGCGTAAAAGAGCTTGTAATAGAAGTCTGCAGGGCTATCCTGCCCTCCGGCTATGAAAATGCGATAATGCAGAGGATAGACCCCGAGGTCAAGGCAGGAAGAAAAGAGCTGTTTCGGTTTGCAGACGGCGCAGAGAAGGTCGTAAGAGAGCTGTCGCATATATGCGACCTTGGAATCATCGCAAACCAGTCTGAGGACATTATCACTCTCTTGCAGGGCGCCGGCCTTGACAGGTACTTCAAGGTCACCGCAATATCGGGAGCAGTCAGGATGAAAAAGCCCGACTTGCGCATATTCCAGCTCGCATTAAAGGAGGCGGGGAGGGAGGCGCAGGAATGCATAATGGTTGGAGACAGGCTCGACACAGATATGTGCCCGGCAAACAGGCTGGGCATGATGGCCACGATAAGGGTCACCGACTCGCTCTTTGCGCTGCAAGAGCCCAAAGAGGACTGCGAGCAGCCGGCATTCACGGTTGCAAAACTGACCGAAGTCCCAGGCATCGTGGAAAAAATTATTAGCAGAAAATAACAAAGATATGAATGTGTTGCGCGCAACGGTCAAGATGCTGAAAAACACGCACAGGCACCCCGCTAACAGGGCGCTCCACGCCATCGGCCTTCCAATTTACGCGTACGGCATCGCAATGATCATCGGCCATTTTGCAGGCGCAGGCGCTGATGCATTGCTTGGCCTTGCCCTGTGGACCCTTGCAGTTTCCATGCTCGTCGCAGGCCACGCGATAGAGGGCAACATCAGATCCATGACGCCCGTGCTTGTCGCCCGGCTTGCCTCTCGCTCACTTGCTCCTCATCATCTTTTCAAGCAGCGCGTCCATCTCTTGCGCTGACAGCTTTGGCCTGTTCTTGAACATCGAGTGCACAGGCCCGGCACCGTCGCCCGGCTTTCTCGGTATTACGTGGACGTGGACATGCTGGACCTCCTGTCCTGCCTCTTTTCCGTTGTGGATTGCTATCGTCGACGCGGTTGTACCGGCAGCCGACTCTATCTTGCCGGCGATTTTGTGCACGAGATCAAAGACCGCCTGCGCGTCAGAGACATTCATGTCCTGAACTTTTTGGAAATGCGCCTTTGGCACCACGAGCGCATGGCCTGCGGCAAGCGGAAAGGCGTCGAGAAACGCCATCGCCCCGTCGTTCTGCGCCACGACCCTTGCAGGGATCTGGCCCGTCGCTATCTTGCAAAAGATGCAGTTTTGGTCTTGTACCACGCGCGTTATTTGGGGCGGGAAGATATTAACCCGCTGGCTTTAAGAGATGTGCGAGTTTTGCCTTTTGCGCCACGTACTGGCCTGCCGCGTCATTTTCTATCGCGACTGACGGCGCGCCCTTTTTGGCGACAAAGCCTATCCTCTCGGGTGCAAAGTGGTGCTGGCGCAGATCCTCTGCCACGAGGTTCAGCACGTCCTTTGTGCCGACTATTATGTGGCAGCCGTGCTGCGATGCAGTAGAGTTTTCCACGAGTGACTCTTTTGTGGCAAGCCTTGCAATATCGTCGTGCCTTACGGGAAGTTCGTTTACTGCGACATGGGCGTTTGCAAGTTCCGCAAGAGCGCCGAGCGCAAACACACCTCTTGCACCCACGGGGTAGACGGCAGTGATGTGCGCGCTTTTGTCGTATGCCTGCCCAAAGTCGGGGCAGTATTTCGAGATTATCTTGCCAAGCGCAAAGTGGGGCTCGCTCAGGCTCTTTAACGCCTCGTCCCTTACTGCTGCCAAGGCACTCATGGAAACGCCTGCCTGCTCGAATTTTGTAACGTTGGCAGGGTCTGAAAGCGCAAGGGCGTGCAGGCTGACTGCAGCAAGCCCGCCAAACTTGTTTGTAATAAGAACTTCCATGCCCTCCTCCACCTGTTCGTAGCGCGTCGGCAGTTCCTTGTTGGTTATCGCAACGGCGCTTGTGCCGTAGAACAGCCTGCCACGCTTCAGCGAGCTATAATCCTCCATGACGAGGTTATAGCGGGACATGAACGCGTCAAGGTTCGTACGTATCCTGTCGAGCGTTTCTTCGGAAGGCGCGTCATATATCGGAAAGAACTTGAACAGTGCAGAGTTGCCGCAGCCAAGCAAGTTCAGGTGCTCTATGGCGTCAGTCAGCGCTATCTTTACGTGCACTTCATCGTCGGGCGCCTTTGTGACATCCGTCACCTGCTCAAACGACGACAGTGCTGGCATATAGCCGTCCTTGTTGCCCCGGCGCAATTCAACGTAATCCAGAAGAGCGAACTGGGCATCAGAGTGTTCGGTAGTCGCGACAGGCGCGCTTGCTACGGCCACCTTGGCCCTGAACACGGAAAAGAACCTGCCCAGTGCTTCTGCAAGCATCTGCGGCGACTCTGCTGTTGCAGAGTGCACGCGGAACAGCGCAAGCGCCCTCTTGACCTCCCCCTCCTT
>DASUXB010000221.1:0-2575 GCA_036378195.1 Nitrososphaera sp. | reverse complement strand
TTCGCACGAGATTACGCCTTGGATCTCCAATATATCTTTCATGGTGCTGTCTGCGCCCTGCTGCTGCCACCACGGTCGGGGTCGGGTATCGCCTCTATCAGCGATTTCGTGTACTGGTGCGCCGGGCTCAGCAGCACCCTGTCGATGGGGCCCATTTCGACAATCTTGCCGGCGTTCATGATTGCAATGTCGTCGCCGACATAGCGCGCCGTCGATAAATCGTGGGTGATGTAGATGTACGACAGGGAGAACCGCTGCCGCAGAGTCTGCATGAGCTCCAGTATCTCGCCCCTTACTGAAACGTCGAGCATCGAGACCGGCTCGTCGGCCACGATAAGCGCCGGCCTCATGACAAGCGCCCTTGCAAGCGCTACCCTCTGGCGCTGGCCGCCGGAGAGCATGTGGGGCAGGCGCCGGGAAATCTCTTGCGCCGGCACGAGCCTCACCTCCTCAAGCGCCTTTAGCACCTTTTCCTCCTTCTGCTCCTTTGTGCTTGCCTTGTCGTGTATTGAAAGGGGCTCCATCACGATGTCCATTATCTTCATGCGGGGATTCAGAGACGCGTACGGGTCCTGGTACACCATGTGCACGGAGGCGCGAAAGTGCTTCAGCTGGCTCCCTGAATAGCGCGTGACGTCGCTTCCCTCAAAGAATATCGACCCCGCGTCCGGCTCGATTGCACGGAGCACCAGCCTTGCAACCGTGGTCTTGCCAGACCCTGACTCGCCGGCAAGCACGAGCACCTTGCCGCGCTCTAGCGCAAAACTGACGCCGTCCACTGCCTTGACAAAATCCTGGCCCTTCTGGTGGAGCATCTGCCGGAAGGTGCGCTTTACTGGAAAGTGCTTGTACAGCTCCCTGACTTCGAGCAGCGGAGAAGGGGCCACGGGAGCAATTGGCCTCTTCGTGATATAAACAGTGTTAAAATGTTGTTGTAGTGTTAATATTGCGCGCCGTAGCAGAGCCGTTAACCCATGATGAGGCTTGCGGCGCTATTTTCCGGAGGCAAGGACAGCACCTTTGCCATGTACCGCGCAAGGCAGGCCGGCGATACTGTCGAATGCCTGATAACGATGCATCCTGCGGCCGACGACAGCGCGCTATTTCATTACCCAAATAGCCACGTTACAAAATATCTTGCAGAGGCGATGGGGATTCCGCTGCTTGAATCATCTATCATGGCAGGCACCGACAGGGATGCCGAGACAAAGGCGCTTGCAACAGCCCTTGAACAGGCAAAATCGCTCTACGACATTGAGGGAGCCGTCAACGGCGGAATCGCAAGCGTGTTTCAGAAACAGGCGTTTGAGGGCGCCTGCAAAAAGCACGGCCTCATGCCCCTCTCGCCCCTGTGGGGAATAGAGCCTGAAAAATACATGGCCTGCCTGTTGGCAGACGGCTTTACCATTATGATAGTGGGCGTCTCTGCGATGGGGCTTGAAAAAGAGTGGCTCGGTAGGATAATAGACAGTGAGTCTGTTGCAAAACTCGCCCAGTTGTCAAAGAAGTACGGATTTAACCTGACGTTTGAGGGCGGCGAGGCAGAGACGCTCGTACTCGACTGCCCTCTCTACTCAAAGAGGCTGGCCGTGAGGCAGGCAGCCACAAAATGGGACGGCCAGAGGGGAATGTTTGAAATACTGGAAGCAGAGCTATTAGACAAGAAGTAAGCATATGTTTGACAACCTGCGTGACGGGCTGAGGAGCGCACTGAAAAAGATTGTGGGAGCATCCGACATCAACGAGGAGCTCATCGATTCGCTGTGCAAGGACATCCAGCGCTCGCTCTTGCTCTCGGACGTAAAGGCAGGGCTTGTCAAGACAATTACCGATAATCTGAAGCATCGCGCCATGACCGAGCAACCGCCAAAGGGGCTCTCACGCAAGGACCACATCGTAACCATCCTGTACGGCGAGCTGGCAAGGACGCTGGGCTACTCTGGCGAGGTGATAACCACCATCGACAAAAAGGGCATAGACGACGACCCGGGCATCACCGCGTTCTTCAAGCCCGGCAAGCAGAACGTCGTGCTCCTCCTTGGCATACAGGGCTCCGGCAAGACCACGGTCACAGCAAAACTCGCAAGATGGCTCACAAAGCACGGCTACAGGGTCGGAGTGATCGGGACTGATACGTGGCGCCCCGGCGCGCTGACGCAGCTAAAGATGAACTGCGCCAAGATAAACGTCGAGGTGTACGGAGAGGAGGAGAGCAAGGATGCAGTCGGAATAGCGCGGCACGGTCTTGAGCACTTTAAACCTCAGAATCTGGACGTGATAATCATAGACACTGCCGGCAGGCACAAGGAGGAAGCCGGCCTCTTGCAAGAGATGACCGAGATGCACAAGGTGTCAACTCCTGATCTGGCGCTGCTCGTACTGGACGGGACAATCGGCCAGCAAGCGTACAGCCAGGCCGAGGCGTTCCACAAGACGGCGCCATTAGGCGGTATCATAATCACAAAACTTGACGGCACCGCAAAGGGCGGAGGCGCACTTGCGGCCTCTGCGGCCACGGGTGCAAAGGTAATGTTCATCGGAACTGGCGAGCGCATCGACGACCTTGAGCAGTTCT
>DASUXB010000220.1:0-13640 GCA_036378195.1 Nitrososphaera sp. | reverse complement strand
GACTGTCTGCCTGATGGCCATAGTCAAAGTACCGTACTTTTTGGCGTCAAAAGTCGGGCCGTTGCCGCCCGGCGGTCCAAAGAACGACACGCATTACCTGTGCAGAACCTCAAACTTAACTCTTGCGCTACATGGTTCATCCGCTCGTTTGGGTAAAAATTCAACACATACGGGCAGAAATGCCTCTATGGTGAACAGGCTGGCCACTGCCGGGCTCGTGTTCTTGCCTGCAGCAATACCGCTCGTACAGCGCGACATCAGCGATTACTCTGTTTTTGTTGGGCTGAACTGGCGCGAGCTTGTCGATGAAGCTGCATGATGAATTCTTGGCTTGTGGCAAAAAGGCTTGATAATGATGCTGCGATACTGCTACAGCAGATGAGCGCCCCTTGCGACCGCGTACACGTGGTCCTTCAGGTCGCGCTCGTACAGCGCGCTCATCTTTTCGCGCAGCGCCAGTTTTGCGCTCTGCCTGTCTTCTTCTGCCGGTGCATTCAGGGCCGCTGCAAAGATCTCTGGCAGGTTCTCCTTTATCCAGCCGTCAAGCACTAGGTAGCGGTTCTGGTTTATCCATATCACGCGGTCGGCCGCCTGGTCGACCTCCTGGTTGAACGGCGCAGTCTCGACGCGGTCGATGAGCATAAAGACGCAGTTGTTCGGATCGGGGTTGCCTAGCACCTGCTTTGAGCGGTCGCCGGCTTTACCAGCACTTGCCCTTTCGATGAGTCCCGACGGGCGGATGGCCGTCCCGACAATGTGGACGCGGCTTCCGTTTATCGCCTGCACCCTGCCTATCACTATCTTGCTGTACTGGCCGTCCTTTTGCGCGACAAAGACAAACTCGCCCGGCTTTATTCCGCCCTTTCCAAACATGTGCTTGCAGAAAATCAGTCCTGTAAATTATATAATACTTGCTGTCCCTCGGCTACGCGGCCGCCTTTTTTCTTTCAAGCAGCGACAGCCCCTTAAGCTCCCTCCAGTGCGTGTAAACGAACCACAGCACGAGAGGCACGGCTATTGCGAACGTCGCATACTCGGCGTAGGTGTCCATAAAGTACATGGCACTTTTCTATCTCTGCCTGATTATTTAAGCATAATTATTCTTATATTATAGGATGTTTATCAAAGAATTATGTGTTTGAATAGACAACAATCATCTATTCTTAAATATCCGTTTGCAGTATGTAATATTGATATAGAGCATGTCTGAGCCAGCGGTACTCAACTGGGAAAGGGTCATGCACAAGAACGTGCGCTCCAAGGACATGGTAGACGTGGGCACCATAATCGCCGACGACGCAGACACCGTGACCATCTACAAGGGTTCAGGCCGGGAATACAAGGTGCCCAAGATGCTCGTCGAAGGGTTCAATGGCGCCGAGGTGTCGCTGAACCTTCTGTACAAGGAGCTCTCTGCTTACAAGATCCAGTGAGAGACCCACTCCTTATTTTTTGCGCACAGGCAAGCTAAAGTTGGCCAGGACGGCGCGAGTTTTTTCAGAAATCCAAAATTGCAAGACCAAGTAATCACATTTTAGCATCGTAATCGGCGCAGAATTACATTTATTAACACAGCCGCCAAAGGTTAGGGAGGTAGAGAGAGTTTGCACAAGTTTGACGAGCTTGACATGAGGATTTTGTCCGAACTCACAAGGGACGCCAGCATTTCTGTACCACGTCTTTCCAAAAAGCTGAACATAAACGCGTCCGTACTGTACAGCAGGATAAAGCGCCTGTCCAAGCGCAGCCTGGTCAAGAAATTCACGGTCGTCGTCAACGAGAGTATGCTCGGCATAAACGTCAAGGCGACAGTCGGCATAAACCGCGACCCCAAGCTGAAGGAGCCCATCCACGGCGAGCTCTTAAAGATCCCGGAGGTGAGGTCCGTGTCCGAGGTGACCGGCAGGTTCGACATGATAGTGACGGTCAGCGCGCACACGCTTGAAGAGCTGCACAACGTGGTCATCGAGCGCATCGGCAAGATAGAGGGCATACAGAACACCGAGACCTTTGTCGAGATGCAGCGCACCGAGAAGGAGCCGCTCTACACCGCACAGCAGGCCGGGATATCCCGCTAGCCTGCCATAGCTACTTCCATCTATCTAGGCCATATCCGCAAGCTCTCTTGCTTTTTGCAGCACCTGTCTGCCCTTGTTCGTGGCAGTATAGTGAACAAAGTATCTCTTGTTTGTCTTCAGGCTTATGGTCGTTATCAGGCCGGCGTCCTCAAGGTCCTTGAGCCGCTGCGACCTGGTTCTCTCGTTTGGGCTGTGGCTTTCAAGGTCGGTGAACCGCAACGGCTTTTTGCTCACCGCTTCGAGCATGTCCAGCGCATACGTCTGGGCAAGCATGTACACCAGCCCCCATTTGGGCGAATGCGCCATCATGTAGATGCACCGCCCATGTAATAAAATGAATTTTCGATAGCTATCTACAGGAAACTTTAATATAATAAAGTTGCAATCTGCCAAAGGGTACAAGTGCAAGAAAGCGTCGCTGCAATGGTCCAAAATAGAAAAATTAGAAGGGGAAGAGACAAATGACAGAATTTTCTGATTCAAGCTCACACCGGCAAGAAATGTCGCACTCTGTACCGTGCAACCTGTGCAACGCGCTCCCTGCAGAAGCAGAAAAGGCAAGGACCGCTGACGAGGCCGACTGGGAGCAGCTCATCCAGTTCGTGTTGCGCGGGCACAAAAAAGCGTGCCACAGGGGATAGCGATTTGACGCACGATAAGCAAGTAATCGCAAGACAGGCCGCCTGTTTGTTTAATCTTAATCCGATGTTTTATATAGCGCATGGAGTCATCTTTGCGCATAATATGTCGATGGTCGAGCGCAAGATAGGGGAAATTATCCAGACCCTCCGGCTGACCAAGAAGACTAGCAGAGAAGACTATACCCAGCACTTGCGCCTGGTAGGTCTTGGCCTCGGGGCGGTGGGGGGCATTGCCTTTATTATCAAGCTGGTGTCTGAATTTGTCTCGCTTGGC
The DNA here is from genome assembly GCA_036378195.1 of Nitrososphaera sp. Lineage (GTDB taxonomy): Archaea > Thermoproteota > Nitrososphaeria > Nitrososphaerales > Nitrososphaeraceae > Nitrososphaera. The sequence continues at coordinate 10,647 of DASUXB010000220.1, read as the reverse complement.
CTCGGCGGACGCTGATCGTTAAAATACCGTCTTGTACAATGAAATGCCATGGAAACTAGTACCACAAACAACGTCTCGCACGTCAACACAAAGACGTGGGACTCTGAGGTTATCAAGTCAGACCTCCCGGTTTTCGTCGACTTTTGGGCAGAGTGGTGCGGGCCGTGCAGGATGGTCGGCCCCGCGGTGGAGCAGATAGCCAAGGTAATGGCTGGCAAGATCAAAGTCGCCAAGCTCAACGTGGATGAAAGCCAAGAGATCGCGATGAAGTACGGAGTCCAGTCAATCCCCTCGCTTATCCTCTTCAAGGGTGGCAAGGAAATCGGCCGGACCATCGGCGCGATGCCAAAAGAGTCGTATCTAAAGTTCATCGAAAGCACGCTTGCAAAAGCGTGAACGTCTCTTTTTCATTTTCAACGAAAGCATTAATACCGCATAGCCAGCGATAACAGCAAGAATACACGAGAGAACATACACTTGGGCAAGAAAGAACTCGCCGCAATGTTTTCACAAAACCCTGACCGCTATTACAAGGTCGCGCTGTTTGACCAGATGGGGTTCCAGCGCAGGCAGTGCAACCTATGCGGCAAGCATTTCTGGACGCTCATGGACAGACAGTCGTGCCCGGACCACGAAAATTACGGTTTTATTGGCAGGCCGCCGACCGACAAGCGCCTCGACTATGTCGGCGCGTGGAAAGAGACTGAGAAATTCTTTGCAAAAAACGACCACGAGATAGTCAGGCGCTACCCCGTAGTGTGCAGGTGGCGCGACGACCTGTATTTCACGATAGCGTCGATTGTTGATTTCCAGCGCGTCATGAACAACCAGGTGGTGTTTGAATTGCCTGCAAACCCGCTCGTGGTGCCGCAGATGTGCCTCCGTTTCAACGACATTGAAAACGTCGGGCTTTCCGGCCGGCATTACACCGGCTTTTGCATGATAGGCCAGACCTGCAACGCCGACGCCCCGGGCGGTTACTGGAAGGACCGCTGCATAGAGCTCGACTATGGTATGCTCACGCAGGGACTTGGGATAAGGCCGGAAGAGATAACGTTCGTCGAAGACGTGTGGATGGGCGCCGGTGCGTTTGGCTACTCGCTTGAATATTTCGTGCGCGGCCTTGAACTTGGCAACGCCGTCTTTACAGAGTTTGAGGGCGACGAAAACAACTATCGCGTCATGAAAAACAAGATAATAGACATGGGTGCCGGCCTGGAGCGCTTTTCGTGGGTTACGATGGGCACTCCCACCAGCTATGACTGCTGCTTTGGGCCCGTCCTTGGAAAAATGCTGGACATGACGGGGACAGACCGCAACGCAGAGTTTTTGTCAAAGTACTTTGGCGCAGTCGCGTCGAAACTCGAAACGACGGAGGGAAATGTCAAGGAATTAAAAGCAATACTTGCCCGCGAGATGGGCCTTTCGTACGACCAGCTTGCCAAGATGGTCGCTCCGCACGAGGCCGTGTACACGGTCGCAGATCACGTGCGCACGCTGCTCTTTGCCATATCCGACGGCGCGCTCCCGTCAAACGTGGGCGGGGGCTACAACCTGCGCGTTATACTCAGAAGAGCTCTATCAATACTGGAGCGCCTGAACTGGAACAACGTCAAGCTGGAGGATGTCGCCGACATCCAGATAGACTACCTGAAGCAGATGTATCCAGAGCTTGAGGAGCACCGGGAGGACGTGTGCACAATCCTCGGGCTGGAGTCTAGCCGCTATTCCGGCTCGCGCGAGCGCATGAACGGCATAGTGGCGTCGCTAAAGACAAAGAAATCCGGCGAGCTCGAAGTCGCCGACCTCATCAGGCTGTACGAGTCAGACGGGATAACGCCCGACTATCTTGCAGAGCAGGGAGTCATCTCTACTGTGCCTTCCACGTTTTACACGAAACTTGCAGAGCTGCACACTAGCGTCGCCGGCGGCACGGAAAAGGCCAAACCGGTGCGCGGCCTCGAAGGACTGCCTGCCACGGAGCTTCTCTACTACATGGACGAGTCGATACGCGAGTTTGACGCCAAGGTGCTCAAGGTAGTGGATAGCAAATATGCCGTCCTTGACCGAACGGCGTTCTACCCGCGAGGAGGTGGGCAAGAGCCGGACACGGGCGAGATTTCCGGCGCCAAGGTCGTTGAAGTGACAAAGCAGGCAGACATTGTGGTCCACAGGATAGAAGGTGGCAATTTACAGGAAGGGCAGGCCGTGAAAGGCATCGTGGACGGGCGCAGGCGCGACATGGTGACCAAGCACCACACTGCCACACACGTCATCAACTCGTCTGCAAGGAACAACCTAGGCTCTTGGGTATGGCAGAACTCGGCCTTCAAGGAGGAAAACTATGGCCGGCTCGACATCACGCACCATTCCGCGCTTTCAAAGGAGGACGTGCAAAGGATAGAGCAGACTGCAAACATTGCCGTGCGCAAGAATCTGCCGGTGGACATAAAATTCTACGACAGGGGCGACGCCGAGCAGAAATACAGTTTCCGGATTTACCAGGGAGGAGTCGTGCCAACAAGCAACGTGCGCATCGTCAACATCGACAACTGGGACATCGAGGCATGCGGCGGGACGCATGTAAGGCGCACCGGCGAAATCGGGCTGATAAAGATAGTAAAGTCTGAAAGAATCCAGGACGGCGTAGTGCGCCTGGAATTCGTGGCAGGCGAGGCCGCTGTCAATTACATGCAGAACCAGGAAGCGCAGCTATCGACCATAGCACAGGCGCTAGGCTCAAGCAGGGAAAAGGTGTTAGAGTCATTCACAAAGGCGATGGACGACGCCGAGTCCGCCAAGAAAAAGATGCGTATAATGCTCCGCACGGTGGCAGAGACCATGGCAAAGGGCGCATCAGAGCAGGCAAAGAACCTCGGCGATGTCAAATTGTACAGCACTTACGACGAGGAGCTGGACGAGGATTATCACATTGCAGTAGGGGAAAAGGCGATAGAGGTTGACCCGTCGCTCGTGTACGTGGCGCTTGTCGCAAAGGGTGCCGGGATGAGAGTTATCGTGTTTGCAGGCGAAAAGGCGAGCAAGAAAGCAAAGGCAGGCGCGATAGCCAAGCAGGTGTCAGCCAAGCTCGGTGGCTCTGGAGGCGGAGACGACCGCTTTGGGCAGGGCGGTGGCCGGCTGAAGGAAAAGATCAAAGAAGCCCTCCTTTCAGCCGAAGAGATGGTAGCGGCAGCAAAAAAGGCATGATGATTTTATAATGAGCGGAAGCGACTGGCACCAGATCGAGGAAAAATGGATCAAGAGGTGGGATGAGCAAAAGCTCTTCCAGGCAGACCCTGACCCTTCAAGAAAAAAATATTTCGTCACAGTCGCGTACCCCTACCCGAACTCTCCCCAGCACATCGGCCACGGCCGGACGTACACGCTTGCAGACGCGCACGCCCGCTACATGCGCATGAAAGGCTACAACGTACTCTTTCCAATGGGCTTTCACTACACGGGCACTCCAATTCTTGGCATGTCCCGCAGAGTCGCTGCCGGCGACAAGGACCTGCTTGACACCTTCCACAATGTCTACAAACTAACAGACGACGTCATCGCCACGTTTGTCGAGCCGGTGAAGATAGCCAGCTACTTCCACAACGAGATCAAGCAGGGCATGAAGGAGATGGGATATTCAATGGACTGGCGCCGCGAGTTCACCACGATTGACAAGGTATATTCAAAATTCATCTCGTGGCAGTTCCGCACGCTCCGGAAGAAAGGGCTCATCGTGCAGGGATCGCATCCAGTGGGCTGGTGCCCACGCGACCAGAATCCTGTGAGCCAGCACGACACGATGGGCGACGTCGAGCCGGATTTCACCGAATACGTGCTTGTAAAATTTGCGCACGACGACAGCGGGCTGGTAGTACCTGCGGCGACCTTGAGGCCAGAGACGCTGTTTGGCGTCACCAACATGTGGGTCAACCCTGATGTCGAGTACGTCGAGGCCAAGGTAGACGGGGAGCGCTGGGTGGTGAGCAGGGAGGCTGCGCGCAAGCTGGAATTTCTCAACCACGTAGTAGAGATAACTAGGACAATCAAGGGTGGCGAGATGGTCGGCTGGCAGCTGACAAACCCGCTCAACGGCGCCAAGGTGCCGATGTATCCCGCATCGTTCGTAGAGGCTGACAGCGGGACGGGGATAGTGATGTCCGTCCCGGCGCACGCGCCGTACGACTATCAGGCCCTTGCAGACCTGAAAAGCGATACTGCAATTCAGCAGAAATACGGCATAACCGCAGTTGCAGAACCAATAAAGATAATCGAGTCAGAAGGCTATTCTGCTATCCCTGCTGCAGAGGCGATAGCCAAGGCTCCTGCAGGAAGCGACAGGCCGGAAAAGGCTACCAGCGATCTGTACTCGCACGAGTTCTACAAGGGCAGGATGATGGAAAACACTGGCAAGTACGCCGGCAAGCCCGTGTCGGTGGCAAAGGAGGAATTGAAAGCCGAGATAGCTTCCGCCGGCCTGACATCTGTCATGTATGAGCTAACGAACAAGCCGGTGAGGTGCAGGTGCGGGACAGAATGCGTCGTCAAGCTGTTGAGCGACCAGTGGTTCCTCAACTACGGAGACAAAGAGTGGAAGGCACTTGCGCACGAGTGCATCCAAAAGATGGACATCGTGCCACAGGACATCCGCCAAGAGTTCGACTACGTCGTCGACTGGCTGCGCGAAAGGGCGTGTGCACGCAAGTCGGGCCTTGGCACGAAGCTTCCGTGGGACCCGGAATGGATAATCGAAAGTTTGTCTGACTCTGTAATCTATATGGCCTATTACACGATAGCCAAGTATGTCAACGACAGGACGATACCCAACGCCGAGACAATCTCTGACTCGTTCTTTGATTACGTGCTTTTTGGGCAGGGCGACGCAAGCCAAGTCGCCAAAGAATCCGGCGTGCCTGCAATAGAAAAGATACGCGCCGAGTTTCAGTACTTCTATCCAGTCGACTCGCGCCACTCTGGACGCGACCTCGTGCCAAACCATCTCTCGTTTTTCATATTCAACCACGTCGCCATCTTTGAAAGGGACAACTGGCCCCGGCAAATAGTCGTCAATGGCTCGGTGCTCATGGAAGGAAAAAAGATGAGCAAGTCGCTTGGCAACATCATCCCATTGCGCGCGGCTATACGGGAGCATGGGGCCGATACTATACGCCTGGCGATGCTGGTCTCGGCAGAGATACTGCAGGACGCCGACTTTTCCTTCGACACTGCGAGGGGAATAAAGTCTAAACTTGCAGGCGTCTTTGAGATGGCTGAGAGAGTGAAAGGCGCAGGGCATGTGCCGGCAGAGCAGGTGGAAGACCGGTGGCTCGCAAGCAGGCTCGTGCGCACCGCGGCGCAGACTGCCGAGTCTATGGACAGGCTGCGCGTCAGAGAATCCATACACCATATACTCTATACACTGGAGCAAGACTTGCAGTGGTACGACAGGCGCGTGCGCGCAAAGGGCCGGGAAAATTCGCTTGCAGTCGCGTCTGCACTCAAAGAGTACGTCAAGGCGCAGGTCCAGATGCTTGCCCCCTTTGCGCCGTTTACCGCAGAGGAGGTGTGGGAGCGACTCGGAAGCAAAGAGATGATAACCGCCGCAGGCTGGCCGGCGGCCGACGAGAGCAAGACAGACTCTGTGGCAGAAGAATCGGAATTTCTGGTACAGGGTCTCGTCGCCGACATCGCCAACATTGTCAAGGTGACGAAAATCGCACCCAAGAAAATTGTAATCTATACGGGCGCCGGCTGGAAAAGCAATGCCTACAAAATAGTGCTTGAAAACGTCACGGCCGGCAAGACGAACTTTGGCGACATGATGAAGCAGCTTATCGCAAACCCTGACACTTCAAAGATAAAGTCGGACCCTAACCTCGTCAAAAAGATGCAGGACGACATACTCTCGACGCCACTTGAGGCGCGCACCAGGCGCACGGCACTGAAAGGCTTTGACGAGAGCTCTGCCGTCAAGGACGCCGCCGGCCTTTTATCGCACGAGTTCAACGGAGCAGAAGTGCTCGTATACGCCGAAGACGACGCTTCAAAATACGACCCCAAGGCCAAAGCCAAGTTTGCAAGACCATTCAAGCCGGCCGTCTACATGGAATAATGTCGTTCGTGTCGCCGGCCTTCTCTTTTTGCTGCTAAAGAGGAGGCATCGGCAAAGCAAGAGGAAAAGATGACGTGACAGGCAGTCCTAGGTTATGATGGCAGCAGCCGCCGCCATCACTTTTGATTTTCCTTGACTATGTTGGTCTTTGCCACTATGTTATTCTTGATTCTCCTTTACTGGGCCTCGCTATCGTTACTGTTGTTGTTGTAGATGGCCGCGAATTTCTGCGCAAACTGCTCAAATGATGTCGGAGTGGTGTTTTCGCTCGTTCTCTTTTCTGCAGGGATGCCCACCCCTTCATTCATGCGCCGATATAATCCAGTCAGCGTATCTGCTACGTCGAGAGGTAGCCCTGCCTGTACCAGAGTTTTTATGTGTTCATCATAAGGAACCTGCACATACCTTACGTTCCTGTTTATCGCCCTGCCGATTATCCTGGTAGCTTCTGCCATGGAAACGTCCCTCTGTCCAAGCAGAGTTTTCGTGGATTTGCCGCTGAAATTCAAACCAAGCAGCAGCCTTGCCGCTTCTGACGCGATATCCTGCGTCGCAATCATTGGAATGCCAATATCGGGCTTGATAGGGTAAGCGATGACGCCCGCCTTCTTGATGGCATTGATGGATGCAAGGAAATTTTCCATGAACATTGGAGGGCGCAGGTGGACGACATTGATGGCGTCTGGAAGCCTGTTTAACCGCTGCTCCTGCTCGTACATCCTTCTCTGGAACCCCTGTTCGCCTTTGTTGGCCGCCATGCTGCTCAGGTTGATCACGTATGGGACGTGCGCGTCTGCAATGGCACCTGCAAGGGCTTCTCCGACTCTATCAATATAAGAGGTCCGATCCGCTGCCGCCATGTTGGGCGGGATCATTGAATAAACGGCTCGCGCGCCGGTAAAGGCTTTGGTCAGCGCGGATTCGTCCTCGACAGAGGCGACGAATGGCTCTGCCCCCTTGTCCACCAGAGACTTCAGATGATCCGCGTTTCTGCCAATCGCCCTTACCTTCTTGCCTGATGCCAGCAGCTGTTCGGCAACTATTCTGCCGGTGTTGCCTGATGCTCCGACGACGGCGTACGCCGTCCCATTGTTGTTTGCCATGCCGCTGGGTATTGCATTAAAATTAATAAATCCGGGTCAAGTGAAACTGACCAAAACAGAAATCGGGATATAATAATTGCCATTATGTACTGAATTTCATTGGCAAAAGCTCCCACATTTGACAAAACAGACATCAACATAATTCGCATGCTGCTCCGGGATTGCAGGGTGTCGTACAGGAGCATCGGGGCTTCGGTAGGATTGAGCAAAAATGCCGCAAAGACGCGGGTTGACAAGATGGTTTCAACTGGCGTCATCAACGCGTTTGTAATGTCCGTAAACCCTGCAGTCTTTGGGTACCACAAAATCTGCCATCTGATAATCAGAGACAGCAAGACCATGGGAGAAACTTTGAGCCGCCTCCGGCTGCTGGGCGAGCCGCTGACAAAGCTGGACTGCATCGGCGGGATTTCCCTGATCATAGTTGCCATAAGGGAGCGGGAAGAAGAGCGAGTTTCTCTGCTTGCTGACGCGCTAAAACCGGCCATCATCAAGAGCTGCATCGTAGGACGATACCCTCCGGTAAGACAGGAACTGAGAGAAACAGATTTTGCGATACTGAAATGCCTGATGGCCAGCCCGAGGATGGGGATCTCTGAGATAGCCAAAAGAGTCGCAGTCAGCTCCAAGACGGTGAGCAGCAGGCTTGCAAAAATGAAGGAGAACCGGATAATGGACTTTAGAATCTACACCGACCCGACAAAGATGCAAGGATATGTCAGGTTCGGGATGGTCATCCGGCTGGAGGGGAAAAACAGCCAAAAAGCCAGCAGGCAGATACACGAAGAGCTGGAGAAGAACTTTGTCATGGCCTTTCCGATGGTTATCCAGCAGGACGTGGTGACCTGGCAGCTCATCGCCCGGAGCATGTTCGACATCGACCCTGCGCTGAAAAGGATTGAATCGCTGGATGGGGTCAAAGGGGTGGAGGTGTTCATACCTTTCAGGGCCGAAACGTACCAGGACTGGATGCTGAAGGAAATCGACGACAGGATAAAACACGGCAGGAACGATCTCCTAGTTTGACGCAGGAAGAAGCATTGTATACCACTATTTCAGGCTATTGCCAAGCCGCCGGCCGCCATGTGCCAGGCCCGTACAGTGAGACTGCGCATGTGTCATAAAGGCACACATACACACACGCTAATCATAAATGCACATGTCACGTACAATATCATGTGCATTGACAGATGGTCGCGCATAGAGAAGGGGTCTCTGGCTCGTTTTCCTTTGACGTCACAAAGAGGATGCTCGATACGCTGGAGGCAGGTGGGCAGATAAACAAGACCAACCTTGCCCAAAAAACAGGCTTGAACTACAACGTCTGCCTGAGGTACATCAAGATGCTGAAACTGCTTGGATGGATAGAGATGGGCTCCTCCGACAAAGGAGACTGCATTTCCATCACCGAAGTCGGAAGGCAGGTTAGCGCCAAATTGCTAGATGCGTCCACAGATACAACGGTGGCTGTTGCTGTCAGCATGGACAACAAACGCCGGCCAGCCAAAGGAGGCTATCTGGATAAAGAAGAGAAGAAGGAGAAACAACAGCGGCAACAGCAGCCGTCCAGTCGCCCTTTATTGTCGTCATCAAGAGCTGGAAAAATCATCAAGGAGCCTGCCCAGACCGGGCTGGTTAGCGCTACCGCTGGAAACAAGCCCCGCAACATCATGATAGTGGACGACGAACCGGACATAGTCCTGACTTATGAGTACTTTTTGACCTCGGAAGGCTACAACGTGGAGGCGTTTTCGGACGCATACAGTGCGCTGCGTGAATTTACCGCAAGGCCATCTTCCTACTACGACCTCGTAATCCTCGACATAAGGATGCCCGGACTCAATGGGCTCCAGCTATATCAAAGCCTCAAGGCCACGAATCCTTCATGCAAAATCATCTTCATATCCGCCCTTGAAGCGGCAAAGGAGATGGTCAGCATCCTGTCAGGGATCACCATGGGAGACATACTGAAAAAGCCGGTCGATAAAGAGTCCTTCTTGAGAAAAATCAACGAAGTCTTTGGCCAAGAGTAAGCAAAAAAAGTCGTCTTGAGGCAGCAGTTACCTGCACAACAGTTACCTGTTGGTAAGCATCAGCGGATCAGTTACCTGCCGGTGAGCGACGCTTAATTCGTGCAGGCACATAATCCTGTTCGTGGAAAAACCAGATCACTTGGAATTCAGAACCCGCGCAGCCACTCAAGAACTGTCGGAAAAGGCGCTTTCTGCCAAGATGAGAGTCGAATTCACCATACCGACGGACATGTGCGGAGAGGTGATAGAGGCGTTCGATACGATGAACCAGCAGGCCAGCATCTACGAATCAAAAACATGTGGGTGCAAGAAGCAAAAATACACAATCGACATCCAAAGGGGAACAGGACACATGGAAATCAGCAATTCTGATCGAAGAACCGTGGTGTCCATCATTGACTCTGACAAGGCAGAAGGGCTGGTGAACCTCGTAAGGGCAGTGGTAGGCAGAGACGGCTCGACAGTAGTTCTTTCGGAGGTACATGATGTCATGCGCCTCTGATCTGCTTTTTTAAAAAACAATCCAATCTTTGTTTCTTTCCTGACGACACACACATGCACCTCCTCTTTTGCTATCCTTTGCAGCCTTGGCGTACGTACATGCCAGCCAGTCTGGAACGCGCCCAAGAGAATAATTATCAATCCGCGTGTTTGCCTGCGGCAAGAGGCAGGCTGAACGCGAACGTCGCGCCCCTACCCTCATTGTTGTTCTTGGCCCATATCTTGCCTCCGTGAGCTTCCACGATGCCTTTTGAAATGTACAATCCAAGCCCCGTTCCATTCTCTGACTTGCTGGCAAACTTGGTAAACAATTTCGATACTATCTCGGGGTCTATCCCGGCGCCGGAATCCTTGACTGATATGATGATAAACTGGCCGGCATCGTTTGTCTCTTCCTCAAGCGTTACAAACACCGTTCCTCTCTCAGAGAACTTGACGGCATTGTTCACGAGGTTGTATACTGCCTGGATTATCCTCCCCCTGTCGGCATTTATGAAGATGCTCTTGCCGGGGCATAGGAACAACAGTCTTACCTTGTCAACCTCGATTGACTTTTCCACATCCGCGACGACATCCACTATCACGTCGTTTAGCAGGAACACTTCTTTGTCCAGCCGCAGAGACTTGCTCTCTATCTTTGCAACATCCAGCAGGCTCTCCGTGAGCCTGTTAAGCCTGTTTGCATTTCTGTTGATGATTTTAAGCAGCTTGCGGTATTCGCCAGTACCACCGTTGCTACCATCGCTGCCGCCGCTTTCCTTCTGGCACAGGATCTCTGTCAGCCCGATTATCGGCTGGATGGGTGTCCTCAGCTCGTGGGCAGCGATGTTGATGAACTCCTTTTGCATTTCGCTGTATGTTTTCAGCTGCTCGTACAACTGCCTTATCCGCTCGTACAGTT
>DASUXB010000219.1:0-8981 GCA_036378195.1 Nitrososphaera sp. | reverse complement strand
TGCCGGCAACGGTGGTAATGGCGGCAACGGCGGAAACGGTGGCGACGCAAGCGGCAGCAGCGACGACGAAGAAGAGAGCAACTGGCAGTACGACAGCTGCGGCTGCTGAGTCTCTAACGCAGAATAACGAGAGGATGACGTTTCCTCTCTTTTTTCTTTCTCTGAAGCAAGTTTCTGGATACGCACTATCATCATCCTTCTTTGCGCCACGGCGGGTACGAATAAAATGAAAAATTGTACACTGCACGCCGGCCTTGCATCATCATCAACCGCCACTACTACTATCATACACAAAAATGATCTGCGAAAATAAATAGTCTGTCGCGCTTGCAAAGCTAGTTGCCTGCGACCGGTAGAGTCAACGTGGGCTGGCAGATTGTCTTTACGTTCCTACCAATTCCGGACTTGTGGGCATTTTACAGGATCAAGAAGCTGCAAAAATACGTGCTGTACGTAGTTTTGCCGTCCATTGTTTTGTCAATCATCATGGTTTCATACATTATTGCCACAGAAAGTCGTTTCATGCCATGGGGGCACAACGGTCTTGCATTTGGTAACAACACTGATGCGGCAGAAACCGCATCAATCATGGGCAATGCGATAGGCTGGGGCCTTCAGGGTTTTCCGTCTACCTTGTAATTATCTGGTCGAAAAGGCACAACCAAACCTTCGATACTTTGTCTTTGTAAACTTGCCGCGGCGGGATTCTGACCCTAGAACCCCGCTTTTTTCATCTTCGAGCCGCAGTTAGGGCACGACACCTTGTTGTGCTTGGTGCCGCAGTTCAGGCAGTAATAGTCGATGCCGCTCTTTTGGCCAAAGGGGTTTCCAAACATCGACCCTTGCTGGCCGCCAATCTGCTTCATGAAGCGGTACCTGCGGTAGTATGCGATGCCAAAGATGACGGGCAAGAGCACCATGAGCGAGTAAGGAAAGTCGATGAACATGGTGATTACGATGCTTATTGCAAAATAGATTCCAAGCCAGATCATTTGCTGGTATAGGAATCGCTTTGCGCCTGCGTCCATTAGATATACATCCGCATGTGTTACATATATGCAAGTCGGATGCGGCTCAACCTTGTTCCGGCACAAGGCGGAACATGGCGTGGCCAAGGAGCTTTTCGTGCATGTGCGCGTCCTCGTCTGACAGGAACACGGTGCTGCAGCGCTCGCAGTAAAACAGCCTGTCGTCGTGAACCAGTGTTCCGGAACCCTGTTCCATAATATGATGATGTGTCGCTGGACTGCAGCTATAAATGCTGTGGGTTGACATTGTAGACGCGCCGCGGAAAACGTGTTCACCCTTGTCCTCCTTCAACAAAATCGAGGAGCGTCCGTTGCGCCTCATGCTTCCCGGGGTGGCTCAGGTTGGTCACGCGCAGGCCGACCTTTCTGACCGGCGCGCCAAGGTCGAACCTGTCGACCAGCTGCGGTATTGCGGCAAGTATGCTCTCGCGCCTCTGCTGCGGGCCCTGGTACGACATCTCCCTCGTCTCGATTGAAAAATCGGCCCTCACTATCTTGGCACCCACCGTGCGGAACAGGTAGCCGTGCCCTGCCACCCTGGCGTACAGCTCGTCAGAAAGAGCGGTCAGCTCTGCAAGGACTTCCTTTCTGTCCTTTGCGTACACTTCTAGGCTGTGCTCAGTGCTTATCGAGACGTGGTCCTCCCTTGGGACTACCGGCTCGCTTTCTGCGCCCGTCGCCACCTGCCACATCCACAGCCCGTTCCTGCCAAATCGCGACGTGAGCTTTTGCACGTCGCAGGCCGCAAGCTGGCCTATCGTGGAAATGCCGATCTTTTTCAGCTCCTGCTGGGTCTTGGGGCCGATGCCGGAGATCCTACCTACCTCAAGGGGCGCAAGAAAGTCCTGCAGCCTGTCAGGGTAGGCCACGGTGACTCCATCCGGCTTTTTGAAATCCGACGCTATCTTGGCTGCCGACTTGGACGGCGCCACCCCTATCGAGACCGACAGGCCGCACCCCTCTTTTACCGCCCTCTTGACCGCCGACGCGTACTCGTGGGGACTTGCGTCGCCGACTCTACCGGTGCAGTCGAGAAATGCCTCGTCTATACTTGCCTGCTCTATCACGTCTGCAAACCCTGAAAGGACTTGCATCACCTTCTCAGACACCTGCTTGTAGTACGCAATGTCGACGGGCCGAAGCTCCATGTCGGGGCACAGAGCAAGCGCCCTTGCAAGGGGCATGGCCGATCTGACGCCGAACCGGCGCGCCTCGTACGAGCAGGACGACACCACGCCCCGCGTTATCTTGCCGACGGGCTGGTCCGTCATTATCACGGCGTGCGGCCTGCCCCTGAGGGCTTGCTCGCGCAGCTCCTCGCAGGAGGGGTAGAACGCGTTGAGGTCGACGCAGAGGACCATCCTGCTGTTGCCCGGCCACCTCGGCGCAGGCACGGGCAGGGCAGGCGCAGGCATGGGGCCCGAGTACTTGCGCTCTGGCAGGCCGAGGTGTACAAGCGCGGCGTTTGCGCCTCCCGGGCTGTCTGCAATTATTATAGACATGTCGATCTGGCTGTCCTGCCCTGCTTCTCTGAGGGCCTTTTCAAGCTCGGCCTTCCAGTTGCCGCCGTCGCCTGCCAGCCTGAGGAAAATGAAATCCGACGTGATGGCTGCCTGCGCGCTCTTGCCGCCGCTCCTCCAGTACAGGGCCGCGCCGTGCTTTCTCAGGATGTTGTAAGCGGTATCCTGAAACCACGAGGGGTGGGAAAAGTCCAGAATTGCCGAGTAGCCGTGGTAAGTGCACGTGGCAAGCACCCTCTCAAGCCAGCGCTGCCCGTCGGACAGCGCGAGCCCCTGCGGCGCCCTGACTACAACTGCAAGCGTCTTTTCCTCTATCGGCCTGAAGGCTTCAAGCAGGTTCCCTAGCGCGCCGTCCTCTTCTGCTACTGCTGTTGTTGTCGTGGCCTGCTCTGGTATCCTGACAACAAAGCGAAAGCCTTCCGGCGTCTCATGCGCCCACCTCCAGAACGAGTGCTCGTAGGTGGCCGGCACGCCCACCTCGACTGCGTCAAACACCCGGGAATAGTGGGAAAGGTAGTCCTTTGGCGCAAGGGCTTGAGGATAAAAGTTACCAAACCTCCATCCCGCGCACCCGACGAAATGCCGCAAGTGCACAAGAGCTTGTCCCGGCCCTTATAATGTGACGTATACCTCCGGGAGAGGGAGAGAGGGTATATGTCTCAGGCCGCGTCTATGCCAGCCTTTCTGGCGTACTCTATCACGGGGTGGCATGAATAGCAGTAATTGCACCGGATGCACAAGTAGGCCGTGCGCTTGCCGCACCACTTGCACTCGCTGTACTGTGGTTTTAGCGGTGAGAGGTACTCGTGCATGGTATGATATTAGATGATTGTCGATTCGGATAGATGGCCTTTTCCCTCGTGCAGGTTCAAATACCTGCCAATGGCAACCAATGCTGTCATTATAATATGCCAACTGCCAAGATCCAGACAAAGCACGGCGACATTGCAATCGAGTTCTTTCCGGAAGTTGCGCCCAAGCACGTCGAGAATTTCAAAAAGCTTGCATCAAGCGGCTTTTTCGACGGCACGCTGTTCCACAGAATAGTGCCCGGGTTTGTAATCCAGGGAGGCGATCCTCTGACAAAGAGTGCGACAAACAAGGGCCGGTGGGGGACGGGAGGCCCGGGATGGAGCGTAAAAGCCGAGTTCAACAAGACCAAGCACTCGCGGGGGGTGCTGTCGATGGCCCGGTCGATGGATCCAAACAGCGCCGGCTCGCAGTTCTTTATCGTGCTGAAAGACTCTAACTTTCTCGACGGCCAGTACACGGTCTTTGGCAAGGTGACTTCGGGGATGGAAGTCGTCGACAAGATTGCAGCGCTAAAAACCGACGCAAACGACGCCCCTGCGGACCCCGAGCAGGCCAGGATGACAAAGGTCACATACAGCGATTAATAGCTAGTTAGAGTAGCCGGCGATGACTGCCTTTAGCATCGCCACCCACGCCCTTTTGTTCACTGGGTCGCTGACGCCAAGCATCCTGTTAATCGCAAGGCCGTCGTAGAGCGCGACGAGTGCCATCGCAAGGCCGAGGGCGTCAACGTCCTTTCTGATAAAGCCCTCCTCGGTTTTCTTTTTGAGCCCTTCCAGTACATGTTCGTGGACCTTGAGGTGGTGCTCGTACATCACCTTTTTGAGCCGGGGGTTTCTGGTAGACTCGACTACCATCTCTAGCAACACTTTGTCGTTTCCGCGCTCGCGCCGGCGGATGTTGTCATAGATCTCTTCTGCGTCAGAGGCGGCGTTTTCCTTCTTTGTGAACAGGTGCGCGTCCTGATTGTCGCCCGCCTTCATGTTCCTCTCACATACGCCCAGAAAGAGCTCCTCCTTGCTCTTGAAGTATAGATATAGCGTGCCCTTGCTCAGGCCCAGCCGGCGCGAAATGTCGTCCATCTTGGTCTTGTCGTAGCCGGTCTGCGAGAAACTCTCCATCGCAGCCTGGACTATCCTGTCGCGCACCTGCGCCTTGTGTGCGCTTGTCACCTTGGGCATATTCCTCTCAAGCTCCCTCCCAGGATGCTCACGGTAGTTGATTGCTGCCGGGGGCTAATAAGTATACTGACTGGTCGGTCATTTTTCTTTGCCGCGCAGGGAGAATATCTTACTTTATCCTGTCAAGGAGGCCCGGATTTTCCAGCAGCGCGTTGTTGTACGCCCTCTCGCTCAGCTTGTCGGCCTCGCTGTTATACTTGCGGGGAACCCATGTTATCGAGACATCGCGGAACTTTTTCTTCAAGAGCGCGGCCTTTTGGAAGAGGGGGATTATCTGCTTGTTTTTCACCCGGAACTCGCCGTTCATCTGGCTGACTACAAGCTGCGAGTCGCCCTTGACTTCGACCCTGCGAGAGGAATAGCCGTTTTCGTCGAGCCACTCAAGCGCCCTTATGAGGGCGGTGTACTCGGCTACGTTGTTTGTGGCGCCGGCGGACATTGGCTCTGCCGCCACTCCAGAATCGCTGTGCACGAGCCGGCCTTCCTCCTTGACGAGGTAGGCATAGCACGCAATGCCGCCCGGGTTTTTCGGCAGGCACAGGCCGTCAAAATACACCTCGACGATAGTATTAGTCTCGCTCACAGACGTGCTATTGTTACGCGGGCCTCATTATCACTATATCGCCCGTCAAGTTGTCAAGCTTGTCCCTGGCGGCGTTTGTCACGTTCTCTATGACGGGGTTGTCGCCTATCTTTCTGGCGCCCTGGACTATGCCGGAAAAGAAGGTCTGCCACCCAAGGCCGATTATGGCAAGGACTACTATTCCAACCACTATCCACGTCAGTACTCCCATGCCGGGAATGCGCAAAAAATGGTATTAAGAATTCAGGAGAAAGGTTCTGTAAGTATCCACCAGGCTAAAGGCAAAGGCAGTGGCGTGGAAGGGAGATCAGAGGGAACTGGCGATCCAAAAAAATGTCGCCAGCTCGCGTCTGACCCCGATTAGACTTTTGGGGGAAGGTTATGGAATCGCGTACCTTCTGCCCCTAGTTTTCTTGTTATTCATTAAAACCATTGCGTGTACAATGTACTCTTTTTATTGCTGAAAAATGTATAGTATGCAGAATATTGATTTTTCACGACAGAATCTCGTCTAAAAACTATCCGCCAAGCTTGAAACTATTAACTAGTCAGCATATCGTGTATTATAGCGGCACTGCGAATTGAAACAGTCTTGAGGCTGTGAGCGTCATTAAACCATCGCCATCCTTTTTTTTAGTTTATGATGAACCAATTCAATATAACTTGAGACCGGTGTGCGCTCCTGTAACTTTGTTGTGAAATATAATATAGCAAGGGGTAAATTTGGCAGCTGTCGATGCCTTTTCTTTGCGCCGTGCGACTATTGCCGATGGCCGTCTCCGGCTACAGGCACACGGACAACGACAAGAGAAGCAGGCAGGAACTGCTGGAAGAGATAGCGAAGCTGAAGGAAAAGCTAAAGGCAAAAGATGAGGAAATAGGGCTTCTCAAGAAGAGGCTTGCGCTTTACAAGACGTTAAAATAATGAGAGAGAAGAAAAGAAAAGAAAAGAAAGGGAGGGGAAGATGGGGGCGGCCGTCTGTCTGATTGCCTGCCTTAACCCATCGTGAAGACGACCTGGACGTTCATCGTGACCTGCTGCTGGCCCGGAAGTATCGGGGTCGGTACTGGCGCTCCGCCAACTGCTGCCTCGGAAAAGCTCTTGTAGGCGACTGGGAAGTAGACGTCGCCCAGGTTTATCGACTGGACGCCCGTGACGTTCATGTTCACCGCTGCTGCGGCCTTGTCTGCGCGGCTCCTTGCGTTGTCGATCGCCTTTGCAATGAGGCTGTCGCGGATCTCCTGCTGCATTTCATCCGAGATGAAGAAGTATGCACCGTTCACGTTGTTTGCGCCTGCGCCTACGGCCGTGTCAATTATCTTGCCGACGTCAGAGCTTGCGTCAACCGTCACCGTTACAGAGTTGACTGCCTTGTAGCCGGTTATCACGTCCTTTGGCTCGCATCCTGGGGGTCGCGGGTAGATGTCGATGCACACAGGGTTTGTCGAGCCGTATATCGGAAAGACGCTGTACTGGCTGGTGGCGATCTGGCTGTCGGTGATGCCGAGTGCCTTGAGCGCATCAATCACCTTCTGCATCAGTTGGGCGTTTGCAGCGACCGCGTCCTTTGCGGTTGTGCTGTTTGTCTCGACGCCGATTGTCACGCTGACTTTGTCAGGTGTGACATTGGTGCTTGATGTGCCGGTGGTGCTCACGGTAGGCTTGGTACTGTTGCCGTTGTTGTTCTGTGCTGGCTGCTGTTGCGCAGCTGCTGTCATTGATTGGCCGCCAAGTATGCTGGCCGCCACGAGGCCGATTGCAAGTATGCCTGCAATCAGCACAATATTGCGGTTGTTCTTCATGTTCTGGTATGACATGACGCCCTATATTACAAGGGTAGGATAACTAAGCCTAGGGTTCAGAACGCGTTCCAAGGGGCTGTTCTGCGTTCCAGAACGGCTGTTTTATAGTCAGTTGACGAGCTATCTTGCAGGCCGTTTTTTTATAAATATTATATCAGAGCTTGTAAAAATTATGCACCCTAAAATGATAATACGCTATCTGTCGAAATTGGCCGTAAAAAATGAAACGCAGACACCAAAAAGGGTGTTCTAAAGTGTAGATTAATGATGTATAGGTTGGTTAATAATGACGGTAGAGAGGTTCAGAGAACAGAAAATGGCACGTTACTCGATGTACGGGATGGCTGGGATTGGGATTGCCGCCGCTATCGGCTTTGTGCTAGTGCTGGGGTCTATAGGGGGCAGCATTATCACCCGGGGGTCCGGCCAGGCGGCCTTTACGGGCGGAAACGGCACTGCTGGCGCTCCTGCCGCCCTTGTAACGGCGTCCACCCAGAACCTTGCAAAGTTCTCCTCGATTGATGAGCTGCGGGCGTTTCTGACAAACGTCGAGGCCAGCCGCAACGCGTTTTCGACCGCCCAGACCGGGATACCGTTTGGGTCTGCCCCTGGCGGTATTGCCTCTTATGGCCCTGCTGGAGGAGCAGCCGTTACAAGGGACGGCTCTACATCGCAGCAGCAAATGCTTCCGCCGGCGCCGCTCTCGTCAAACGCTGAAAAAAGCACCCCTGCCGACAATGCGCAAACCGGCAGTCCGTCGTTCTCTGGCACAAACAACCAGGTGGCCGGAGTCGACGAGCCCGACTTTGTCAAAAACGACGGCAGGTATGCGTACGTCTTGTCCGGCGACAAACTCACAATATCCTCTGTCTATCCGCCAGAGAACGCCACAATAGTAGCCAAGGTCGGCCTTGACATCAAGAGCGGTAGCCAGTACCTGCAAGAGATGTTCCTGAACAACGACACGCTTGTCGTGTTCTATACAGAGTACGCGCAGGACTATGTCATCCCGCAGTACGAGTTTGCGCCGCAGCCCGTGTACGCACCAAAGACTCACGCCCTCCTGCTGGATATCACTGACAGGGCAAACCCCAAGACGGTCCACGACTATGTGGTGAGCGGCACGTACCACGACGCAAGGATGATAGGCGACCGCGTGTATCTCGTCACGACAAGCGACCTGTACAGCTACCGCCAGCCGCTGGTGCCAAAGGTGGTAGAGTCGTCAAGGACGGTCGTAGAGCCTGATATCTATTACTTCAGGAACCCAGAGCCGTACTACAACTTTAACACCGTGACTTCGATAGGTCTAGCAAGCAAGGACGACAACCTGAATTCAAAGACGTTCATGATGAACCCTGCCTCGACCCTGTACGTGTCGCAGGATAGCATCTACATCGCCTACCAGAAATACCTGCCGTACAACTATTACGAGCAGTCAAGCCGCGACAGGTTCTTTGCAGCGGTGGTTCCGCTCCTGCCGCAGGACGCGCAGGACAAGGTAAAGGCCGTGGACGCAGATGCGTCGATACCTTCATCCGACAAGTGGGACAGGATAGCGACAATCCTACAGGACACGTACAACGGCATGAGCGAGTCTGACAAGTCGCAGCTGTTTGAAAAAATCCAGAAATCGCTTGCCGACTATGACTTGCAGGCGCAGAGGGACGCGACGAGAACTGTCATACACAGGATAGCAATCGGGCCAAACGGCGAGATTGACTACAAGGCGAGAGGTGAGGTCCCAGGCAGGCTCTTGAACCAGTTCTCGATGGACGAGAGCGGCAACAGATTCAGGGTCGCGACCACTGTCGAATACTACTCGCCGTACGCGCAGGGCCTCTATAGCAATGTGTACGTGCTCGACAGGGAAGACATGCAGACCGTGGGCAAGCTGGAGCAGATACAGCCTGGCGAGGCGATGTACTCGACCCGCTTTATCGGCGACAGGCTGTACCTCGTGACGTTCCAGAGAGTGGACCCGTTCTTTGTGATAGACCTTTCCCAGGACACGCCGGAGGTGCTCGGTGAGCTGAAACTGCCCGGCTACTCT
>DASUXB010000218.1:0-5688 GCA_036378195.1 Nitrososphaera sp. | reverse complement strand
ATGCGCCAGAGGAAAAGCTCCAAGAGCTGGTCGAGCTTGCTCAAAAACGCTCTCCAGTGTTTGACATCATCTCGAATCCTACGCCCGTGCATGTCCATCTGGAAAAGAATTAGGGCAAAACCGGCTGTCGGGATCAGCAGGAGATCCCCCATCTCTTTTCGTGCCTGTTCAGGATCAGCTGTCTGAAAGACCCATCCCCTATGATAACAAGGGTTGAAACCAACATTCGGCAAAAACATCTTCTGAATAAAAACATCTCGCTCTACTGCCCTGCACCCGTTGTAATCCTGTATATCTTGCCGTCAATGTGCGTGAGCACGTACAGGTATCCGTCGGGGCCGGTCTCAACGTCCGTTATTGCTGCAAAGCCCTTGCCAAAGGTTATCGGGGCAAGCTCGCCGTCTAGCCTGCCAGTGTCCTTGTCAGGCACGGGGTCTGCTACGAGGTCTGCAAGGTTGGACTGCTCGTCGCCGAAATAGAGCCCGGTCCTGTTCTGGTTTGCTTCAAAGAAGTAGAGGTTGCCGTTGTTGACGTCTCCTACAAAGATATTGTTCCTGTATTTCTCGCCCAGCTTGTCAGAGTTGAAAAATTCGATGTCAGTCACGCCGACTGGGATGTACCAGTTAAACACCGGATCGCTGTATTTTGCACCTTTTACCATGACAAGGTCGTCCATCGTCGCGTTGCTTTTTGCAATCGGGCCCGTGAATTTGTCCCACCCGCTGTTGAACCCCGGCGGCACCACGTTTATCTCGTCGTACGTTGTCGGGCCGTTCTCGGTCATCCACAGCCTGTTTGTTACGGGGTCAAAGTCCATTCCAAAGCTGTTCCTAATGCCATACGCGTAGGCTCTTTCTAATCCTTTTATCCCGTAGAACGGGTTGTCGCTTGGGGCCTTGCCTGTTTCCCTGTCGACGCGTATTATGACCGACCTGTAGTCCGGAGCCTGCTCTGTAAAATGGTTGTCTGAAATCCCCATGCTAAAGTTTGTGTCCCCGATGACTGCGTACAGGTACCCATCGGGGCCGATTGTCATCTTGCCGCCGTTATGGTAGGGTCCCGGCCCGCCTGCAATGTCGAGAAGGAGCATGCCATTGACTAGGGTCTTTTTGTCCCAGTCGTAGTTGTACTTGTATATCCTGTTCATGGCAAGCGTGCCTTTCCCATCGGTCACGTTTTCTGTAAGGTAGAGGAACACCTCGTTGCCGGTGGCGCTATTGCCGTTCCACACGGCTATGCCCAGAAGCCCGCGCTCCACGTCGTTTTCCACGGCGACCTGCAGGACCGGCTGTTCGACAAGCTCGCCATTTGAAACGAGCCGCACCTGGCCGTCGTTTTTCTGAAGCACCAGTATGTTGTTTGCGTCCAGAAACGCCATGCTGGTAGGAAACCGCAGCCCCTCTGCAACCTGCTCTAGAACAAGCGAGCTGTCACGCAGAGTCGGCCCGCTGCTGCTTTCAACCTCTGTGGTGCCACTTGTCCTGAAGGGGAGGTCCACGTCGGGTAAAAACGCAATGGCGCTGATGATTGTAATGCCTGCAACAGCTGCTACTGCTGACAGCATCACAATTGTCCTCTTTTTCACCGCCGATTATCTACAATTATCAAATAAATGGGGTACGGAGGAAGAATACATAGCAGTCACAAGACATAATTTACAGAAACACGTCACGGTTGTGTGTCTTTGTTGCAACATCCACAAGCGATGCTCGACGCGCTGCGGTCGCTCGTCTCGTCGTCATCAAGGGGCGCAAGCTATGTCGAGGCGCGCTACCAGGCCCGGTCGTTCTCCGAGGTCAATTTCGCAAACGGCCGGCTGGAGAGGGTGCGCATGGTCGAAAGCGCCGGCTGCGGCATCAGGGTGCTGGTGGACGGCTGCTGGGGCTTTTCAAGCACCGCAAGCATGTTAAAAGATGATTTGAAAGAGTCGCTTGCGCACGCGGTGTCTATGGCCCGCGTCCTCGGCAGGTCGAAAAAGAACAAGGTAAAGGGCCTTGCCGAGTCAAAAATGGCGAGGGGGACGTTCGTGGCAAAGGCAAAGGGCGACCTTGCCGGGATAGACATCGAGCAAAAGATAAGGGTGGCAAGGGAAGCAGAGGCGGCCGCGCGCAAGCACGCCAAAGTGATAAAAACTGCTTCGGCCACCTACCGGGACATCCTTGACCACAAGGCGATTGCAAACAGCGACGGCGCAGAAGTAGAGATATTTGATTCCAAGCCCGAGTTCAACGTCACCGCGGTGGCAAGGGATGGCGCCCAGAGCGTCACCGCAAGCGAGGGCATCGGCATAACTGGAGGCTGGGATGACCTGTTCAAGAAAGGCCACCTAGAGTACGCGCAGCTGGCGGCGGAAAAGGCTGCAAAACTCCTCAGGGCAAAATACGCGACAGGAGAAAAGACCGTGATAATACTGGACCCTGGCATGGTAGGGCTCTTGTGCCACGAGGCAGTCGGACACACGGTCGAGGCGGACTTCGTGCTCTCTGGCTCTGTCGTCAAGGATAGGCTGGGTCAAAAGGTGGCAAGCGACCTTGTCACCCTTGTTGACAGCGGCAGGTCTGACATTTCTGATAACGCTGCCGGCACAATCGGAGTCGACGACGAGGGAGTTGAGGCCGGCAGGACTGCAATAATCGAAAACGGCGTGCTGAAATCGTTTCTGCACAACCGCGAGTCTGCTTTTGAGTTTGGGACGGCATCGACCGGCAACGCACGCGCGTTCACCTACAGCGACGAGCCCCTGATAAGGATGAGAAACACGTACATCGAGCCCCGCTCTGACACGCTTGATGAGATGATTAAAGAGACGAAACACGGCTACCTTGTCAAGGGCGCTAGAAACGGCCAGGCCGACGCAAACGGCGAGTTCATGTTCGGCGCGCAGGAGGCGCATCTCATCGCAAACGGCGAGATAAGGGAGCTGATGAGGGGCGCAAGCATCTCCGGCAACGCATTTGACGTGCTGCAGTCGATAGACATGGTCGGAAGCAAGTTCGAGTACGACATCGGCACCGGCTATTGCGGCAAGTACCAGCCGGCCAAGGTCGACGGCGGGGGCCCGCACGTACGGTGCACCGCGATAATAGGGGGTATGCAGTGATGACGATGGAAAGCCTGCTGCGCCTCGCCCTCCGGGAGGCTGAGGCCCACGGCGCAGGCGACGCCGAGGTCTATGCTGCAGTTACCAAAGAGTCAGAAGTGTTCATCGAGAACAACGACCTGAAGCAGGCCAAGACGCAAAAGGCAAGCGCGGTCGGGATACGCATCTTTCTCCACGGTGCGCTCGGGTTCTACGCGGTCAACAGCATCGACCCGGAAAAAATCAGAGGCGCAGTGTATTCTGCAGTCAAGATGGCGCGCGCAAGCCCCCGGGACAAGCTCAACTCGCTTCCCGCAAAGCCGAGAAAGATTAGCCGCCTAGGCGGGATTTATGACAGAAATTCTGAATCGTTTGAAGCCAAGGACGCGGCGAGGCTTGCCGCCGAGATGCTCAAAACAGCAAAATCGCACGACAAGAGGGTGAGCGTCGACAGTGGCAACTTTTCTGCCACCGGCATGACGCACTGGCTTGCCAACTCTAATGGCGTCTTGTTGTCGGAAAAACTGAGCGTGTTTTCGTGGTCGATAATGGGAATGGCAATAGACGGCGGCGATGTGTCAAGCTTTGACGTCCAGTCTGGAGGTACTCACCGCGTAAAGGAAATCGACGTCAATGCTGCCGCGACGGAATTTGCGCGCACTGTCGCCGGCTCGCTTGGCGCAAAAAAGATAGAGAGCTTCAAGGGCGAGATGCTCCTCACGCCTGCGGCAGCGATGGAGATGGTGGAGGAGGTCATAGCGCATTCCATAAACTCTGACGCCGTCCAGAAAAAGTCGAGCATGTTTGCGGGCAAGCTCGGCAAGCGCGTAGCGTCTGACATGCTGTCCGTGGAGGACGACGCGACAAACGCTGACGGCCTGGCGGCTGCAAGCTTTGACCGCGAGGGCGTGCCGCACAGGAAAAACGCCGTCATCGAAAACGGCGTGCTAAAACAATTCCTCTACAACACCTACACCGCAAAAAAGGCCGGCGAAACGAGCACGGGAAACGCCTACGGCTCGACAAGCTCGCCTCCATCGGTTGCGACCACCAACTTTGTTGTACGGCCTGGCAGGTCGTCCCTCGACGGCCTCGTGTCAGAGATGAAGCAGGGAGTGATGATAAGCAGGTTTTCCGGAAACGTCAACTCTGTAAACGGCGACTTTTCCGGCGTGGTAAAGGGCGGCTGGCTGGTAAGAAACGGCGAGCTTGTACACCCCGTCAAGGAAGTGATGGTCGCCGGGAACGTCTTTGACTGCATAAAGAACATGACGGGGATGTCGAAGGAGCGCAAGGTTATAGGCGCCTCGGTACTGCCGTACATGCGCTTTGGAAAGGTCTCTTTCACGGCAGGGTGAGATGTGATAATGGTAGTGACGGTAGAAAAATACGACATTGCCGTCGTGGGGGGAGGTCCTGCGGGACTCTCTGCGGCCTGGGCGGCCGCAAAGGCAGGTACAAATGTCATCCTCTTTGAGAAGGACGAGGCAATCGCGCACAGCGTGAGGACGTCCGGCGTAAGCTGGATAGATTCGATGGACGCGCTCGGCATTCCTTCTCATTTGTACAACCCTATCTCCAGCTACCAGTTCATCTCGCCCTCAAACGAGGTCATGATAACCGGCAGCAGCAACAATCCCCGCTCATGCGTGCTTGACGTGAGGGCGACGTACCAGCACCTTGCATTCATGGCGGCAGAAGCCGGCGCCAAGATAATGGTCAGGAGCAACGTCATCAACGTTGTAAAAAAAGGAGAGAACGGCAGGGTCGCAGGCGTCAAGGCAAGCACGCCGGCAGGCGACCTTGAGGTTTCCTGTCCTCTTGTTATAGATGCAAGCGGCTTTGGCACATCGGCTGCGCGCAGGGCCGGCATGGCCGGCGAGTGGAAGCGCTACGGAGTAGGCGCGGAATACGAGTGCTACTGCGACCACGCGGACAGCGAACTTTGGACGCTGATGGTCGGACAGCAGTATTCGGAGGCCGGCTACGCCTGGGTCTTTCCGCTTTCAAAAAACAGGGTGAGGATTGGAGTCGGAATAGGCAGGCCCGAGTCGCCGGCTGACCCGCTTGACAAATTACATGCTATTCTGGAAAAGAGGCTAAAGCCGCTTGACAAGCTGGGCAAGATACAGCCGGTAGAGCTGCACTACGGCTCTATCCCAAACGAGGGCACGCGTGCAAGCACGGTAGCAGACGGCCTTCTCATGGTGGGTGACTCGGCCGGCCAGGCAAACCCGCTTGTGCTTGAGGGCATACGCTATGCAATCGAGTTTGGCAGGCTCGCCGGCGAGGTGGGCGCGCAGTCGCTAGAGAGGGGCGCCACCCGCGAGTCTCTTTTAGGTTATGAAAAGGCGTGGAAGGCCAAGGTGGCGTCAAAAATCGCGTCTGCTCTGAAGGTGCAGTCGCGCTGGATAGGGCTGTCAGACGAGGAATGGGACAGAGAGATAGAGATACTGCGAGACATGTCAGCAGACGAGTTCATTGACTTTGTCAAGGCCGAGTTTACCGCCGGCAAGATGATGAAGCTTGCGCTGCACCACCCAAAACTCGCCGCGCGCCAGCTGTTCAACATGGTCCTGAAAGGTTGACAGATTAACCGATTGACGATT
>DASUXB010000217.1:0-2692 GCA_036378195.1 Nitrososphaera sp. | reverse complement strand
GTCCCAGTCGTACTGGGCTATGAACGAGTGCAGGGCGGTCTGTATTGCTTTTGACCTGTCTGAAAACCCGGCGCTCTTCATCGACCTGTCAAACTCTGACAGCAGTCCGGGCGGGAGGGACATGCTGATGCGCTCGACCGGTTCTTTTTTTCGATGGCTGTGCGAATGTGAATGGCGCCTTGGCAATGCACTTTCTATGGCGCAGAGCAATTTTAAAGTTTTAACAGAGTAATACTTTTTCATCTAAAATTTATTACCAAGCGGCATCGATTCTCTAGAGAACCGGTTCTAAAAGAAATCGGCAAGAAAAGAGTGTCTTCTCAATAATAGTGGTGCATCGGGCGCTGCTGTTTGCCCAGCCTGTCAAAGTGGTCATGCGACTGCTTGCCTCCGCGGTGCGAGTGTATTGTCCCGTCAGAGTGTGTGTGAGTGTAATAGGCGGGTTTTGCCATCACGACGTCGTCTACGCGCAGTAAAAGGTCGGCGACTTCTGTTGCGGTAGCCAGCACCTGCTCCTTGACCGCAAGGGGCTCTATCACGCCAAGCGCAAGCATGTCCTGGACCCTGCGCTCAAGCGCGTTTATGCCGCACCAGCCGCCCTCTTTTTTTGCGCCGGCCATGCGCAGCTGCGCCTGCGTGTCTATCATGTCCATGCCGGCGTTTGCAGCTATTGTCAGGGGTATCTCTTCAAGCGCGTCTGCAAACTTTAGGATTGCAAGCTGCTCCCTTCCTTCCACTGTCATCGCGCTTTTCCTCACCGCCCTTGCCGCAAGGGCTTCCGCAGCGCCTCCACCTGCAACTACGGACGGGCTTGCAATAAAGTCGGCAAGCACGTGGAGTGCGTCCAGAATGGAGCGGTGGAACTCGTCAAGGACTTTGGATGAGCCGGCGCGGAGAAGCATAGTCACAGAGTGTGGGTTTTTGCACTCTTCCACAAAGACCATCCTGTCGTCGCCCACGAGCCTTTCGCAGACCCTGCCGGCGTAGCCGAGGTCCGACTGCGAGATGCTGTCAAGGTCGCGCGTTATTTTTGCGCCCGTGGCCTTTTCGAGCCACCACAGGTCGTTTTCCTTTACCCTGCGCACGGACATGATGCCGGCGCGGGCAAGCATAGTCTGCGCAAGCGTGTTGATGCCTCCTCGCGACACCACGACGTTTGCGCCAGAGTCGATTATCGCCTGCACCTTTGCCCGCAATTCAAACGCCTGCTCGTCAAGGTACGCCTTTATCTGCGCAGGCAGTGTTATCCCGATCTCGGCGTCGCGGCGGGTGTTCTTTTTGTCAAGGTCATAGTCGATTAGCAAAATCTTGGCGTTGTCGATTGACTTTGGCATGGACGAGCTGTCCACGGTCTTGTCGATGACGACGCCGGCCACAAGCTGCGTGTCTTGCACGCTTCCCGGCTTTTGTTCTATCTTGACATCGTCGATTTCCACCCTGCCCGACGAGTTGACTGCCGTTGCCGCATCTACCATCAGTTTTGCAATCTGCTCCTTTTCCATGCAGGACGATATGGCCTTGGATTCCAGGCACGTCGCGGCGAGGCGCTCCATCGTCTTTCTGTCAGAATTATCGTGTTTCATGGCACTTGCCAAAAGCGCCTCCATAGCCATGGCAAGCGCCCTGCGGTAGCCGTCTGAAATGGTCGCGGGAAGGACGCCCAGCTCCAAGAGCTCCTCCGCCTTTGCTACGAGCGCGCCGGCAATTACAACCACCGATGTTGTGCCGTCGCCGACTGCGTTGTCGACTGCATTTGACGCCTCGATGAGCACCTTTGCAGCGGGGTGCTCGACGTCTATCTTGCGAAGCAGGGTCGCGCCGTCCTTTGTCAGCGTGACTTCGCCCATGATGTCGACAAACACCTTGTCCATCCCCCGGGGCCCAAGCAGTCCTTTTACCATCTCGGCGATGAGCCTTGCCGCAAGCATGTTGTACCTGCGCGCTTCGCCGCCGCTTGCTCTTTTCACTCCTTCGCCAAACAGCCTTTGGCCCTCTGGCTGCGCGGCCATCAATTGAGCAAGCCCCCGCAGTCACTTGATCGGGAAAAACCAAGTGGCATATTCTCTGAATGTGTCGCATCTCTCTGTATTTATGCAGTTCTCGCCGGTCTGTATAATACGAAACCGTGCGCGCAAACGTACAGGTAGTTTACGAATTTCCGCTGCAGGAGGCTCTATTGCTGAAATTGCCCGAGAGCGTCAGGTTCAAGAACAGCGCGCAGAAGAAATATAGCTAGCTCTTCTTTTTTTACCTGCCGAGGAAAGGCGGGATCCATTCGTCGAGGAACTTTTTGTATTCCTTTGGCGTGTGCGTGAGCGCGGAAAACGACGGCTCTTTTGCCGGGATAAAGTCATAGACCTCGTACGACTGGATGATGTCCCCAAACAGGTTGCGGTAGATGTCCGACTCTTCGTCGGCCATCTCTTCAGAGAGGAATATCTGCACGGTTATCCAGTCATAGCCTCCCCGCGTTCGGCCGGAGAATATTACAAACGGCGCGTCTGCCAGGTACTTTTTCAGCCCCTCTATCCTCTTTGGCAAATGCTGCGACGTCTTGAACGTCACGAGCGCGACCCTCATCGTCCGGCGCCGGAGCTTTTTCATGTCGACCGAGATGGTGTAGCCTGTTATGACGCCGTCTGCCTCCAGTTTCGTTATCCTCGACTCTATTTCCTCTTCTGTCAGGTTGTGG
>DASUXB010000216.1:0-6402 GCA_036378195.1 Nitrososphaera sp. | reverse complement strand
TCCATTTATCTTTGGAACAGCAGTCGCGGCGACTGTTGGAAAGGGCATCATCATGCCCGAGTTTTCAACAGTGGACGTCATAATAGCGGGGCTTTTAGGGGCAATAGCGTGGGACCTCATAACGTGGTGGTTCGGCCTGCCGTCATCAAGCAGCCACGCGCTCATCGGCGGCTTGGTGGGTTCGGCGCTCTTTGTCGGCGGCCTGCAGGCCATAGTCGCGCCCGGCGTTGAAAAGACGCTCACGTTCATGGTGGTGTCGCCGGCCATGGGTTTTGCAGTAGCGGGCGGCTTTGCGCTTGCAATGATGTTCTTTTTGCGCAAGAAGGTGCCAGGCAGGGTCAACAGGGTGTTTGGCAGGCTGCAGATAGTGTCCTCGGCGTTTTTCTCGCTGACGCACGGCGCAAACGACGGGCAAAAGACGATGGGCGTCATAACGGCGCTCCTGATAGCAGGTGGTCTGCTGCACTCGAAGGAATTCGCAGTCCCATTGTGGGTCATAGTGAGCGCCGCATCTGCCATTGCGCTTGGCACGTTCTTTGGAGGTTGGAGGATAGTCAAGACCATGGCGTTTAGGCTTACCAACCTAAAGCCGTACCAGGGGTTCTGCGCAGAGACGGGCGGAGGCGCGATTCTGACCTCCATGGCGTGGCTCGGCATACCGGTGAGCACTACGCACGCGATTTCCGGCGCAATAATGGGCGTCGGGGCGACAAAGAGGTTCTCTGCAGTAAGGTGGGGGCTTGGAAAGAAGATAATTTATGCGTGGGTGATAACGATACCCGCAAGTGCTGCAATAGCGGCGGCATGCATGTGGGTGATAAAGGCGCTCAGTGGGTGAGAAGAAGCGACTTGCAGCCATCGCAGCATCTCTTTAGCGCAGGCACGCCTTCGACTGTGCCCTTGACATAGACGTCATATGTCGCCTTTTGCGCGCCGCAGAGGTCGCAAGAAATAACCTGCAAGCGAGCCACCTGCTCTGAAATCGGGCTTAATTTCAAAACGTCAAGCTTTGTTGTCGACGCCAGCATGGATATGAGATAGGCTGTCAGTCATATCAAGCATTTCTATATAGACTATATTGCACTATGGAGAATCATTCGCAATCTTCTCAAGAGGCTTGCCCCGGGTCTTTATTCCAAAAACAAGCATCACGCATGCCGCGACAAAAGAGAATGTTGAAATCCCTACCATAAGGGGCATGAATCCCTGCGGCTGAAGTGCAATAAAGATGAATGGCGATACGGCTGCGATGCCCCTGCTACTGCCTTCCACGATTCCTGTTGCAGAAGACCGGATACGGGTTGGAAAGTTCTCTGCAGTGTACGTCAAGAGGGCCGTAATGACCCACGCATTTGCGAAAAATGCAATGAATCCGGCGAGCACCAGGCCGGCAAAATCATGGACGAGCAGACCTCTGAGGATAAACCCGATGCTCAGAATGACGCTGGCCGTGGCAACCTGGTATTTCCTCTCAATCCTGTCCCCAAACAGCATAGCCGCTATTCCGCCCGCCACAAAGCCCGTGCCACTTAGCAGGGTAATAGATATTGATTCTGATATGGTATATCCCTGATTGACGTATGCCACCACTAGCAACAATGCGGAGTATATTGGAATGTACACCAAGAACCAGACGGCTACGAGAAAAACAATACGCGAAAGAGAGGTTTTGTTTTTGAGGAACTTGAAATCGCGGGCTTTCCTTTCACTCGATGCAGTGGACTCTAGCTTGGCAGCACCTATTGATTGCAGGATGTCGTTTGTTTCCTGCAATCTGCCTTTTGACACCAGCCATCTGGGAGACTCTGGCATCCGGAGCCTGAAAGGCAGGGAGACCAGGGCGACAATGCCGGCTAGCCCAAGCACTACCCTCCAACCTTCGATTCCAGCAGAATGTCCCTGAAGCAGCGCCAACGAGATCGGGCCCGAAGAGGTCAGGCCCATCCATCCGAGAATTGCCAGAAATGAAGTGTATTTTCCTCTCTTTGCCTTGGGAGACATTTCTGCGATGTACACGCTTACTATTGCAAGCTCGGAGCCTATGCCGGCCCCGGTTATGAGCCGGAAGACCATCAGATGGGTCATGTTCTGCGACAGCGCCGCCAATATCGAGCCTACTCCCAGCAGGAGTATTGAGACTATGAATGCAGTTTTTCTTCCCTTGGAATCGGAAAGTATTGTTATCAATACCGCGCCTATCAAATAACCTACGATTGTGAGGGAAGCGCCGGCGGCTATTTCCGCGTCGGTGACGCCCCAGACGTTTCTTAGCACGGGAGAAATGTAGGCGTAGTTTGACACGTCGTAGTACACAAAAAAGCTGGCAAGACTTATCGCAGCTATGACACTGAGTTTAAGGGGAATCCTGTTCAGGCCATCTATCTTTTCGCCTATCTCTTCAATAGGTCCCTTTCCGCCCCCCGCCTGCACTACATTGGTAACAAGATTATGGAACTAGTTAAAGGTCACCTGCGGCGCACGTCGACGTTTGAGTATCAAGATAATATTATAGAATTATCCAATACAAGACAATTATCGAATACTTAAATAGGACGCGGAGTAATCCGATGCGAATATGTCAGAATCCGTCACTACAGATCAGGTTTTCTCCATCTTAGCTGACAGGCATTCTAGTACCATTCTAAAGATGGCTTATTCCGGTTTCAAGGCTTCGTCAACCAGTTACATAGGCAATCTGAGCAAAAAGCAGTTCTACGTCAGGCTCAAGCGCCTCCGCGACGCCGGCCTGGTTGAGAAGCGCGACGCGTTCTACAGGACAACTACGCTTGGATCTCTCGTCTACAACAGCCACATCAAGACGATGGACAACATACTGTCCAACTATTGGAATCTCAAGGCAATAGACATCCTGAAGGCAAGGGAGGACTTTCCCTCGCACCAGAAAGAGATGGTCATCAAGGAGATAATCCAGAGCAGCAACCTCAAGGGCATCGTCAATGCGACGCACCTTTCCGGCTTTACAATCATCAAGGACTTTAACGGCCTCATCAACGAGGCAATCAAAGTTCTTGATAATGCGCACGGCGAGGTCTACTTTGCCTCAAGGTATCACGATCCTCACGTCGCGGCCAAACTGGTCGAGAAATTTGCCCAAGGCGTCAAGCTACACATACTTGACAGTAATCCCGAGCAGATAAGTCTCGAAAACAGACTTAATGCGATTCTCAGAACGCCACCCAATAAGGAAACCTTTGAAAAGGTGAATGAAATGATCAGGTCGCCACGCTTTGATCTAAAGAGAAAAGAGGTTCCAATAAGCTTCATGGTGATTGACGGCATCCAGGTCGTCTATGAGACAGTCAACTACTCGAGTCCCGAACAGTTTACAATAGCTCTATCTGTCTACGACGATACGTACATGGCCCAGCGGTTCATAACTTACTTTGACCTGCTGTCCAAGGACGCCATCATGCCTCATCTGCTGGCAAGTGTCAGAGAACGCTAGATAGCTGCTTTTAGGTTTCATTGGCTAGGGCACCCCGCAGGATTATCAATTAAACACAGAATTACAAATGAGTAAGTAGCTTCAAAGGTCCGTCCGGCCCACAATCTACCCCAGAAAGGAGCCATTTTTGGACACTTTTTGTAAAAAAAAGTAATATCGCAATACTCTGTCGCACCCTTTTAATGTCAGTTCTTTCAACAATACAAAACCAAAAGACTGGTAAACAGGTTAAACAGACATCGTTCCTTCGTTCACAACTGATTCTCTTCCAGTCTCGGAAAAAATGGGGCCTAATCTATGCTCTTGCCACCTTGGCAGGATTATTTTGCATACCACAAGGCACAGTTGCGGCGGCTTCGCAAATTGACGCGCTGGTATTTGTCGCGAGAACCTTGCCGTTGCCCCTCGTTTCATTCGCGATAATAGTGGGCATGTACGTGCTGAACGACCTGGTTGATGCCGATCTGGACAAGGCCAACGGCAAAAAGCGCCCGATACCCACGGGCAAGGTGTCAAAAAGACAGGTGTGGGCTTTTGTAGGCCTCACTAATGGCACGGGCATACTACTTGCAAGCCTCACGTTCAACCCGGTAAGCGCGGTAATTGCACTCGTGATAGCTGCCATAGGCTTGATGTATTCCGCACCAAAGATCTCGTTCAAGGACAGGTTTGTAGTAAAGACGCTGTCAATAGCGCTTGCAATGATGCTCTGCGCACTCCTCGGCGCAACATCGATGTTTGGTCTGGACCTCTCAGGTGCCAACCTGTTCGTGCCTGCATACATGGTTCTTATGCTTGGAACCATGATCTTCATTACCTCGCCTTTTAATGATATGGGCGATATAGCAGGCGACAAGGCTGCAGGAAGACGAACCATACCTATCGTGATAGGAAGGGAAAACACGGTCAAGATGGCAATTGTGCTGGCAACAGGGATGATAGCGGCTTCATGGCTGTTCCATGGTCTCGGCGTTGTAGGCCTCGCCTCGGCAATTGCGGTGAGTTTTGTATCTTCCCTTGCGGCAGTCAACATATTCAAGGTGCTGAAAAAGCTGGATGACGTGAATTACGTACGCAAAAAACACACGATATCATATCCGCTCCACATTATGTTGCAATCGGCAATAGTAATCGGTGTGCTATTGACTTGGTAATAGCAAATAGTATCCAATAAAGGCAACTACTTAGTCATAACTACTGCCTAGAGTTACCCAAGCTATAATACGCTCACTATCACGAGTAAAGTCGTAAAATGGCCAAGACCCAGACAACAGCCACAGTCCTAAGGACCATTTCAGATGATAGATCCATGGACCTTTTTAGAACTATTGCCCATGGTAGCATAGATAGCGAGAGTCTAAAGAGTAAGACCAAGCTCACACGTAAGCAGTATTATTCTAGGCTCTCAAGGATGACAAAATCTGGTCTTGTAAGGAAAAAGAGTGGCAAATACACCCTCACCGCGTTTGGTAAGGTGGTCTACGACTCGCAGATGACTGTCGACAATGCGCTGACCAACTTTTGGAAGCTCAAGGCAATTGACTCGCTCGAAATGTCAAACGAACTTCCAAAGGAAGAGCAGCAAAAGCTTATCGATACCCTCTTGGACAACCAGGAGCTCAAGGGCATCCTCGTAAAGGGGCCCTAGGCGTCTCTTTCTAGACCACGCTTTTTTTCATTTCATCTTTTCTCTCTAGCGGACAGCTTGTAGTTCTTGTGTATGAGCGAGCCGTACTGCAGGGCCTTTTTTGGCTTGAGCGCCGACTCTTCCGGCACGCCCATGGCAAGAGCAGCCTGGCGCAGGACATGCTTTCTCATCATGTCATTTGCGTCCTTGATCTTTTGGTCCATGGGCACCTTTTCTTTCGCAAACTCGACAAACTTGGCAGACAGAAAGGGCTGGCGCACCTGCACCGAGAACTCGGCTGCGACTGCGGATATTTCCTGCACCAGTACAAGCTCGTTTTCTATCTTGGACTCCATGTACTCCATTATCGCAGACTCGCCTTTGTCATAGACTGCCCGATAGCCATTGTAGCCGCAGAAAAGCTCGTCGCATCCGTTGGCGCTTGCCACCACGGAAAAGCCAAGCCTGTTTGCGGCCTGGGCAATGTAATAGTAGGCTATGCAGTTTTCGACGTGGGAGGTGTTGCCGCATGTCACTGTCTGCAGGACGTGCGCAAGGTCCTTCTGGAAATCACGGTGGTCAAGCTCGACCACTGTATGCGGCAGGCCGATCTTTGACGCAATCTCTTTTGAAAAAGAGACGTCGTGCGAGCCGGGAAACCCCACCGTCGCAAGCGTCACGTGCTTGCCAAGGTCGCGGCAGATAATTGACAAGAGCGCGCTATCTACCCCGCCGGAAAACGCGACTGCTACGTTTTTTTCTGGCAGAACAGCTCCTACCGCATCGCGCAGAGCGCGCTCTAGCTCTTGCAACATGTGTATATGTCAGGCAGAGGTGTGACCCTGAATAAAACGGTAATTATTGATCACAGGTCTCGGAGGGCCTTGTCGAGCATATCCATCAAAAGTTCGCCCTCGTCCTCTCCAAAGGTCTTTTTCAGCGCTTCATCTATTCGCCTCATAGGGTAAGACTCACTTCCTGTAAAAGTTATG
Organism: Nitrososphaera sp.; assembly: GCA_036378195.1. Lineage (GTDB taxonomy): Archaea > Thermoproteota > Nitrososphaeria > Nitrososphaerales > Nitrososphaeraceae > Nitrososphaera. The sequence continues at coordinate 317 of DASUXB010000216.1, read as the reverse complement.
CCCTGCCTCTGCAGGTCGGTCATCAGGAGGTCCACCACGTTAGATCCAAGCGGCTTGCGCAGGCTATTCATCGCCCTAAAGGTCTTTGCCAGGCACAGACCCCACGTTTTTCTGATTATTGGACAAAACGCACGTCTTAGTGTCTATATGTATCTAAAAATAGTTATGTTTGGTTGTTACCTAACAAGACTTATGCATCGCAAAAATACCATTTATATAGACTTTAGCTGCTCACGTAGACAGCCAATTAATGCCCACCGAACGGGTCGTTTTAAACAGCGATCTGCGCTACCTTGACAGCAAGGGCAACCTTATGC
>DASUXB010000215.1:0-4670 GCA_036378195.1 Nitrososphaera sp. | reverse complement strand
TGAATTGTTTGTCATGCAAAAGTCTGACATACCGGCGACTGCCGGCCACGAGCTGACGGGTATCTACGGTTTGGAGATAAGGACGCTTACGGCGGCAATCAACGCCGGGATACTGCCCAAGGCAACTGGCACTGCAAAATTTGTCGAGTCTGCCGTGCAAAACGAGGGCATAACCGCCCCTGTCCTCATCATGAAGGGAGATGGCGGCGTGACCAACATGAACACGTTTCAAAGCAAGCCCATCATCACTGTATTGTCAGGGCCGGCGGCAAGCGTCGCCGGCGCGCTCTTGCATCTTCGGGTAATCGACGGCGTTTTCATCGAGGTGGGCGGGACATCAACCAACGTCTGCATGATAAAGGACGGCCGGCCAGAGATACGGTACGTCACGATAACGCAGCACCCCACCTGCATAAGGTCGCTTGACGTACGGGTGGCCGGCGTCGCAGGAGGTTCGCTTGTACGCTGGTCCGGCCGCAAAATAACCGACGTGGGACCTCGCTCGGCGCACATTGCCGGCCTGCCGTACTCTTGCTTTGCGCAGCCTGACGAGCTTGAAGGCGGGCAGATTATCACGTTTTCGCCAAAGGAGGGCGACCCGATAGACTATGTGGCAATAGAGGCCGGCGGCAAGCGCTTTGCAATAACAAACACGTGTGCTGCTAACGCGCTTGGGCTCGTGCCGGAAGGCGACTATGCCCGCGCAAATGTCGAATCCGCAAAAGCAGCGCTGTCCATCCTAGCTTCTCGCATTGGCACGACGATGGAGCAGGCGGCGGGCATGATACTTGACATTTCAGCAAAGAAGGTGCTGGAGATAGTCGAGCCTATGGTAAAGGAGTACAAACTGAAACGCGAGAGGATCGTCTTTGTGGGAGGCGGAGGCGGCGCGTCGGTGCTGGTCCCGTACGTCGCCCGCAAGATGCAACTATCTCACAAGATAGCCGACCACGCGGAGGTGATTTCGTCGATAGGAGTGGCGGCGGCCATGATCCACGAAGAGGTCGAAAAGACCGTGAACGACCCAAGGCCGGAGGACATCTCTGAACTTGCAGAGCAGGTGAAAAAGACTGCTCTAGAGCGGGGCGCGCTCCCCGAGTCGATAACGATACAGTCAGAGTTCATAAGCGAGCGCTCGCTTCTCCGCGTGACTGCGATGGGCAACGTGTCGCTTGACATCGGCACAGCAAACGCGCCGGAGATAGGCGACAGCGAGGCGCACGTGCTTGCCTGCGAGCTGTTTGGCGTCAACGAGGGCGTCCAGCGGATATTTGACATGAAGAATTACCACATTTTTGCCTGCGAGATGAGCAAGAAAAAACTCTTCTTAAAATCAAAAAAGCAGCCGGTGCTAGTCCTTGACAAGTACGGACGAGTCCGGCTTTCTGTGGACAATGCCGCCATATTCAATGGGGCGCCCGACGACGTTGCAGACAAGGTAGACGAAATCCTGCACGAACACCGGGACAACGGCAAGGACCTTGCGCCGCAGGTGCACATACTGGACGGGGTAAAATTGATGGACTTTTCAAGCCTCACCGCGCCAGAGCATGTAGCCAGGGCTGTCCGAGACGAACTGAAAAAGGCGGCCGCAAAGGACGTGGCCGCAATCGTGAGGCTGCAATAGCAAGTTGACAGAGATCCTCGACTGCCCCGAAGGCGTGGTACGGTGCGCGTCTATTGTAAAAGAAGGCGGAGTGATTGTCTTTCCAACGGACACGGTCTACGGAATAGGGTGCGACCCGTACAGCGACTCTTCAGTCGCGCGGATATTTGCGATAAAGGGCAGGCAGGAGGACAAGCCCCTCCCCGTGCTTGCCGCAAGCATGAAAGACGCAGAGAAAATAGTGAAGCTGGGCAAGGCCGGCAGGGCGCTTGCAGAAAAGTTCTGGCCGGGGGCGCTTACTATCGTCGCGCCGCTTGCAGACCCCAAGATTTCTGACAGGGTGCTGGCCGGCAGGCGCAGCCTCGCTGTCCGCGTCCCGGCAAACAAGTGCACGCTGGGCCTGCTTTCGATGTGCAAGTATCTGGTAGGGACGAGCGCAAACCTGTCAGGCAGGCCGGCGCCTACGAGCGCGCAAAAAGTGGCGCTGGAAGGCTATGACGCCCTTCTCGTCGACAAGAACGCGCCCATCGGCATCGAATCCACAATCATCGACGTCACCGGCCCTCCAAAAATCACGCGACAGGGCGCAGTAAGCGCAGGCGAAATCGAAAAGGTGCTTGGACAAAAAAATGAACGACTTTAACCTGCTGGTCTCCAGTCCGCGTTTTCGAGAAGAAGACGCGTCTGATGAAATCCTTGACCTCCTTGATGCCTTTGGCGATCCAGACGCCGAGGTCGAGATAACCAGAGTCGCCGGAATCATCCTTGCCCGGACTTCAATCCATTCCGTGACTGTTGTCGAAAAACTAAAGGGGCTGGTGGCTTCCGAGCCGTGGGAGGTCCGCTACGTCATGCGCGTACTCCCGATAGAAAAGGTCGTGCCTGCGGAGCTTGAGGACATCTCTGGCGCGGTGGGGTCGATGGCTGCAAGGATTCCAGAAGACGCGTCGTTCAAGGTGATGGTGGAAAAGCGCCACTGCGACCTGCACTCGCGGGAAATAATCGACTATGTCGCGCAGGAGGTAAAGAGAAAGGTCGACCTTGAAAACCCTGGCTGGATAGTGCTCGTTGAGATAGTGGGCAGGCACGCCGGCATATCTGTCGTGACGCCGGACAAGTTCTTTAGCTCCGTTGTGGAAAAACGAGAGTCTGGCGACTAGCTTTTTACAAGTATCGCCGCGCGCTCTAGCAGCAGGTCAAGGAACTCGCCGTCGCCGGCTTTTGGAGAGATGCCCGTCGTCTTTGCAAGCGCCTTCTTTTTTTCGCCGCTTGGCAGGATGACGGAGTCATCGAGAGCAAATTCCTGCGAGATTTGCTCGCCGAATTTTTTCAGCGCCTGCGCGTCGGGTGAAAACGCGATAAAGCATCCCGGCGAGCCTTCCCTCAGGCGCGCCCTCTTCATGGCCTCTGCTATCTGGTCGGTGCAGGCAAGGCGCAAAAGCACCTCGGTTTCCGGCCTGTTTGCAATCATTATTCTTCTTGCCATCGCTTCAAGGGCGATGCCAAGCACGCCAAGCGCGTGCCCTCTGCCATAGACTACGGCCGCGTCGGCCGCCTGCACCAACACACCAGGGTTTTCAGCCCGCAGCCTGTCAAGCAGCTTGCCGGCATCCTTGCTGTCTATGTTGCGCACGCCGGCCACAAGCACGCTATAATTATTATCATCATCCATCCCGCCGTGTACCACCGTGACTATGGTCACCGTGTCGCCTTTTCTGGCGACGGTGTCGGGGCCGGACAGCGCCTGCGAGTCGACGCCGTTTACCGCTATTATGAGGTTACCTGCCTGCAAGAGCCTCGGCTCCTGCGAAATGCCTTGCAAAAACGTCAAGACCTCGGAGACAGACGCCTGTTCCCTGTCGAGGTCGAGAGAAGGTCTGCCGACGGCCTTTTTTGCGCCGCCCAGCAGCCTGATTCTTATCATTATTCTTCGGTCGATTCTTCTTCTGTCTCTTCTTCGACTTGCTCTTCAGCCATCGCAGAAGATGCCTTTTCCTGGGCAGCCTTTTTGCGAAGGTGGGAGGTTATGTAGCCAGCAAGCTCGTTTCTCAGGACCTTGGACTTGACTACGGCAACCTCGTTGAGAGCCTTCTTGTTAGCGTCAAACTCTAGGCCGAACTTGTTAGGGTGCTTCTCAAGAAGCTCGGCGGAAATGCGCTTTATTCGGTTCATTAGACAGAGGAGGCGAGTGCGACATAATTTATAATTGTTGTGACCCAAGGAACGCTTCAGTGTTTCTGGCCGTAATTGCGGCCGCCTCGCCGTACGAAACGCCCAGGACCGCGGCCGCAGATGCCACGACGCTTGGGAGAAACGAGGTGGGAAGCGCCGGCTTGTTCTCAAAGCACCTGGAATACCTGATAGGCCCGTCTGTCTCGACGAGCAAGCGGTCCCTGTGCGTATGCCCAAGCAGCACCTTCTTGTCGTCCGAGTAGACAAGCGCCGGGCCGTACGACACGTACAAGCCTATTTCCATAGACCGGGCAAGCTGCTTTTTGCTTCCTGCAAACCAGTGCAGGAGAGCGCCCCTTAGCCGGTAGGATGGCAGGATTGCAAGTATGTCGTCAAGGGCGCGCCGGGAGTGTATCGACACCGGTTTGCCCGCGGATTCTGCAAGCGCAAGCATGGCGTAGAATACCTTCTTTTGGCGTTCGTACGGGACGCCCCTTTCAGCCTCGTACGTGCCGTCCAGCCCTATCTCGCCTATTCCGTCGACTGACGCCATGTTCTGCCTTGCCACATGTACGAACTTTTCTAGATCTTCGCTTGCCGCAAACTCTGGGTGGATTCCAACAAACTGCTTTACTGCTTTTCTATGGCTGTTGAACAGCTGGAAGCTTTTCTGTGTAGTCGCAAGGTCGACTGCGACAGAGCACGCGACAATGTTCATGGCATAGAGCGAGGAAACTACGTTGCCTATATAGCCAGAATACTCGCCGTCTGTCAGATGCACATGCGCGTCGTACAGCAGCAACAGCTGCATCCCGGCAGAAAGGAATTAAAACTTTTAACAGGCGGCCGCCATCCCTGACCTGTGTCTTCAGGTCCAGAGTTTGGCCTCGCG
>DASUXB010000214.1:0-5171 GCA_036378195.1 Nitrososphaera sp. | reverse complement strand
GCCGTGTCGGGCGCAAGGCGCAACCGATGGATCGAGTTTGCAGAAGGCAACAGAATGTCCGCGACAGAGGCCGCAGGAGCGCAGTCGGCAGAGGAAGCATTGCTGGCGCGCCTGCAGTCATCATCATCAGGGAGCGTAGATTCTTCCGCACTTTTGGAGCAGGAAAAAAGGGGGCTAGACCTGCTGAAAAAGCGCCCCAACTACATCACAATCAAGGAACAGAAAGAGACGCGCGTTTCAATCACGGAGGCTGGCAGGGCACTCTTGCCGGCCATCGAAAACGAAAAGGCGCAGGAGCGCCGGCTCACCACAGAACTCATCACTTCAGGAAAATGGAAAGAAGTAGAATTCAGTGCGCTGGATGTCGAGGCGCCGGCGCCGGCAGTGTACCCGGGAAGGAGCCATCCGCTTGTCGACATTATCGAGGAGGTAAAAGAGATCTTTGTCGGCCTTGGCTTTTCAGAGATAGACGGCCCTATAGTGCAGTCAGGGTTCTGGAACTTTGACGCGCTCTATACGCCGCAGGACCACCCCGCAAGAGAGATGCAGGACACGTTCTACGTTTCCGGCGAAAGGCAGGCAATACCGGCAAGCAAAGATCAGACTACAAAAGTGTCAGGCGTCCACAAGCATGGATGGGGCGGCTGGAAACCTGAAGAGGCAGAGCGCGTTGTGCTTCGCACACATACCACCCCGGTCACGCTGCAGCACCTCGCAAAGCTAAAGCCAGAGGTCGCGCGTTTCTTTTCAGTCGGCCGCGTGTTCCGCAACGAAAAGGTGTCGTACAAGCACCTTGTCGAGTTCCACCAGGTCGAGGGCGTGGCGACAGCGCCAAAGGCGTCACTTCGCGACCTCATGGGACTGCAAAAAGAGTTCTATGCAAGGATGGGAATAAAAAAAGTCAAGTTCTGGCCGACGTTCTTTCCATATACAGAGCCGTCGCTTCAGAGCATGGTCTACAACGACAGGCTGGAAAAGTGGGTTGAGCTGTTCGGCATGGGGATGTTCAGGCCGGAGGTGACAAAGCCACTTGGGATAAAGAATCCTGTGCTTGCGTGGGGCGGTGGCCTGGAAAGGATTGCAATGCTGCGCTTTGGACTGGACGACGTGCGCGACCTTTACACCAACAGGGTTTCGTGGCTCAGGAGCGTGCCAAGATGCCAGTTGTAAACGTCGCGCTTGACAGGCTGAAAAAGTTCCTGCCCGGCGTCAAGGCAGAGAAGGCGCTTGACATGCTGCCGTTTGTCGGCCTAGATATTGAAGGCATGGACGGCAATATTGTAAGGGTAGAGTACAACCCGAACAGGCCGGACTTTTCGTCCGACTATGGGATTTTCAGGGCGCTTGCAGGGCTCGTTGGCAAGGAGGAAGGGATGCCGAAATTCAGGCTTGCCGGCAAGAGCGGCCTTGTCGTCAGCGTGGATAAATCGGTCAAGAAGGCCAGGCCGTTTGTGGTCGCGCTAGTCGCAAAGAATGGCAAGCTGGATGATGAGACGATAAAGCAGCTGATAGCGATGCAGGAAGACCTGCACAACGGAGTCGGCAGGCGCAGGAAAAAGGCGTCAATTGGCATCCACAACCTCGATGCTATAAAATTCCCGGTAAAATACACTGTTGCAGACAGCGACTACTCGTTTGTTCCGCTTGGGGGTTCAAAAGAACAGACAATCGAGCAGATACTGCAAGAAACCGAAACAGGCAGGATGTACGGCCACCTGCTTTCCGGACCGAAATATCCAATTATAACAGACGGCGCGGGGACGACGCTTTCCCTTCCGCCAATCATCAACGGCGAGGCGACCAAGGTAGACGAAAAATGCAGGAACCTGTTCGTGGAGGTGACTGCGACTGACATAAAGGCCGCCGGAGACGTGCTTGCGGTGATTGCAGTCACACTCTCTGACGCAGGGTTCCAGATAAAGACAGTCACGATAGCAGATAGCGGCAAAAAGCAAGAGACACCGGATGTGGCGGCAAGGAAAATGTCTGTCGATGCAGGATACATAAACGACATCCTCGGCCTTGACCTGACTGCAAATGAAATTGCAAAATGCCTGAAAAAGAGCAGGCTGGACGCCAAAGCGACTGGAAACAATAACAAGATAGCGTGCACGGTCCCGCGCTACAGGACGGACATCACCCACGAGATAGACCTTGCAGAGGAAGTCGCAATAGGCTACGGTGTCTATCGCATGGAGCCAAATTTCCCGGTGTCACCGACTTCGGGTCAGCGATCGGCGCTTTCGTCGCACTTTGCCGCGGCCAGGCAGGCGCTTACCGGCCTTGGGATGCTCGAATCGTTCAACTTTTCGCTCACTAGCAGGCAGGTGCAGTACTCGCTGTGCGGCAGGCCGGAAGGCGGTGTCCTTGCGGTGGATGGGACAAAGAGCAACGAGCACGAAGTGTTGAGAAGTTCGCTCGTCCCGTCGCTCCTGCAGTCGCTTTCTCGAAACGTGCATGAAGAGTACCCGCAGCGGCTGTTCGAGATAGGCAAGACTTTTCACAGGCAGGATGATGGCTGCCAGATAATCGAAAAGTGGCGCGTTGCGGCGGTGGTTGCGCACGGAGAGGCAGGTTACACAGAGATAAAGTCTGCGATGCAGGCACTCCTTTCGTCTGGGTTTGGCATGTCTGCGACCACAAAGGTGGCAGACGACCCGCTGTACATCAAAGGCCGGTGCGCCAGAGTGATAACAAACAAGGATGTGGGCATCATAGGCGAGATAACGCCACTTGCAATCGACAACTTTCATCTGCGCGTGCCAGTCGCGGCGTTCGAGATAGACCTGTCGGCGCTTTTGTCTCTATAGTAGCAGTAGTAAGCCACAAATAGCTACGCGCGCCCATTCTGTACACCCCGTTTAAAGAGCACGCAGAGGAGTCAAACGGCTAAAACCCATGAGCGCGTGTGAGTCAGAAGCGGGGCACACACCTTTTTATAACGAAACCGGCCACAACCACTCATATAATGTCGCAGCAGGACGGCCAAGAAAAAAACGACTCTGAGAAAAAGCAGCCAAAGGCAGTAGCGCTCCTTTCAGGGGGGCTGGACAGCAGCCTCGCAGTGAGGATGATGCTTGAGCAGGGAGTCGATGTCGAGGCGGTGGCGATAAAGACGCCGTTCTGCGACTTTGACTGTGGCAAGGGCTGCGGCCACAGGGTGAAGGAAGTGGCTGACGAACTGGGCGTGAAACTAAAGACGGTGTATTTTGGAGAAGACTATCTCCGTATGCTCAAAAAACCCAAGCATGGCTACGGCTCTGGCATGAACCCGTGCATCGATTGCAGGGAGATGATGTACGGCGCTGCAAAGGAGCACATGGAAAAGATTGGCGCCGACTTTATCGTGACAGGCGAAGTGCTGTTCCAGCGCCCCATGAGCCAAAATAATAGAGCGTTGCACATTATTGAAAACGAGACGGGCCTTGAAGGCAAAGTATTGAGACCGCTGTCGGCAAAGCACATGCCTGCGACCGACGCAGAGAAGGAGGGCCTGATAAAACGCGAGAACATGGGCGACATCAAGGGCAGGTCAAGAAAGGGCCAGCTGGCAATGGCCAAGCACTTTGGCGTCCAAGAGCCGCCAAACGCCGCAGGCGGGTGCCTGCTTACCGATCCTGCGTTTTCAAAGCGCGTCGAGGATGCTATGGAGCACGCAGACGACATACCCACGATAAACGACATTGAGCTCTTGAAGGTCGGGCGCCACTTCCGCATGACACCTGCTGAAAAGCTGGTTGTGGGCAGGAACAAAGACGAAAACGAGGTAATAAAGGCGTTAGTCGAGGACGCAGACGTAGTCCTGGAGGCAAAGGACCACGTAGGGCCGACCTGCATATTGCGCGGAAAAAGCCACGACGAGGCAACGATTGCAAAGGCAGCCGGAATCGCCCTGCGCTACTCTGACGCACCCAAAGATACAAAATCCACGGTCAAAGTGACGATTGCAGGCAGGGAGCAAGAGCTCGAAGTGGCGCCGGCGGGCATATCCGAGACCGATGCCCTGCGCATCTAGCATTTTTTGCCCAAAATCGGACAATGCAACGCGTACATCGAAAAATCGACAATCCGGTGAACGACTTTTGACCACCTAGACTATTGAGAGCGAACCCGAATTTTCTCCTGCGAATCAAGTGACGGACAGGCCAACCACTACTCAAAAGGCGCCAGTGTACCTAAAGGCGCTGACCCTACGGGACGTCACGGACGCCCAGGGAGTGAAGGAAGACATTAAAAAGCACATGATAGTCATCCTCCGGGTGACTCCATTGGCGCAAAAGGACGTGGAAGAGCTGCGCAAGGTAGTGGAGGAACTATACTCTTATGCGCAGTCCATCGGAGGCGACATCGCGAGACTGGGCGAGGAGCGCATCGTGATAACGCCCCCGGGCGTCAAGATCTGGCGGGGCGCGTATGACCTAAAGTAGCTTTACCGCTTCCTGCACGAGCGGGTGCTGCGTCTGTATCTTGAATATCTTGTTTATCTGGCTTGCAAGGTTCTGCGCCTTTGGCCGCTCGCCGTGGTTCACGAGGACACGGCGCAGTTTCGGCCGAAGCCTGCTGACGTAGGCCATCAGCTGGTTGTAGTCGCTGTGGCTCGCAAAGCCGTCGATGCGGTCCACCTGACAGCGCACGTTTAGCGCCTCGCCGTTTATAGTTACTTGCCGGCTGCCGTCTAGGAGCAGCCTGCCGGGAGTATCCGGCGCCTGGTACGACACCATTATCACCTTGCTCGTCGGGTCAGAGGCTATCTGCTTCAGATATCCCGCAGACGGCCCGCCTATGAGCATCGACGACGGCGCAAGTATCACCGCCGGCTCGCCCTGCTTTGTTTCAAACGACTCGACGGTGGAAAACTGCGAGCCAAACGGGCTTTCTTCCGACTCGCTTATGCGCGGACGGAGGTCGCGTGACAGAAACTCTGGGTACGCCTCGTGTATGGCAGTTGCGTCAGAGATTATCTTTTCAACCAGTACGGGCACGTTTGTTATCCTGCTTGCCCTGCTCAGCAGGTCCAGCGTGAGCAACAGTTCCTGCGCGATTCCCGCCGCCGGCACAGGCAACAGAACGCGCCCGCCGGCGTGCGCGGCTGAAGTTATCATGCGTGCAAGGTGCGCCTCGGCTTCTTCTCGCGGGCACAGGACATCCTCCTTGCCCCCGTACGTGCTTTC
>DASUXB010000213.1:0-2906 GCA_036378195.1 Nitrososphaera sp. | reverse complement strand
ACGCTAATACAACTAGTGCTCTTTAAGAGAGAAGGACTATATGCTGCTAAAAACTGCTCAGATGTCATCCAGCGCAGAATTGATGTAGTCGTCCGTTACCATAGACGGCATCTTGGGCGGGTTTGGAAGCAGCTTGCGGATAAGGTTGAACAGCTTGACTTTTCTGTCCATGTCGCTCTCCTCCCTGCACTCCCATACCAGATCTTCCATTTGCGACTTCATCACAAGATTATCGCACTTATCGCTTTTAGGTATTGCGGAAGGGGATTACAGACTATTTCAGTTTTTCAAGTATAGAAAAGCTTACCAGGTTGTTCAGCAGTATGCCCTTTCTAGCCACGTCGCGCCTCGTGCGCTCGCAGTATTTCTGGTCCGTCTGGTGCGTCTCTGACCCTTCCACCTCCAGTATCACGAGGTTCTTGGAGTATGGAAACGCAAAGCGGGGCTGCTCGGCTGCCAAAAGCTGCATCTCGGCCAGGCTTGCCTTTTTCACCCTGTCGCGCCTTGCGATGACGTTTGCAAGGTCGCCTATGGCCGGATCGCCGCTTGAATATTTCGTGAAATAAAGGGAGACATAGTTGAGCTTTTCTCCGACGCGCTCAAAGAGCGGGCTGTTCAGGCTGAACATGAAGGCAAGCCGGTCCATTCCTCCCTTGCGGATGTCGTCAAGCACGCCTTCCATGCCTGCAAACGACGCAAGGACATAGTTGTTCGCCTTGTTCGGAAAGTACGGCACACTTTCGTCAGAGAACGTCGCTGCCGCAAAATACATGTCGACAATGTTTGTGCTCTTTTTCCACGCCTCCACGAGCGAGACCGTCTGCTTGCCGTGAGGGGTACAAACGTACCCAGTAACAACCTCCCTCTTTCCTTCTGCCAACCCTTCATCTCTGATAGACGACCAGAATATATACCCTTTGCTTCCAAAAATGGGAATTTTTGTACTAGTTACAGGTCATTGTTAAAATTACGATAATGCTGTCTAAACAAAACAAATATTATAGAAAAAAGGTGGGACTAGAGCCAGCCCTGCTTGCGGAAGTACAGGAGCATGAGACCCGCGGCGGCTGCCGAGACTGCAACTACGAACATCAATGAAGTGTACGGCCCAAGCTGCGTCCATGAGCCGGTCTGTATTCCACCGGGCAGGTTGACGTTCATGCCGTAAAAGGTGCTCACGACGGTCGCGGGGAGCGAGAGAGTGAATATGATTGTCAGCACCGCGAGAATCTTGTTGGTCTTTTCGGTGCTCAGCACATAGTCGGTGTCCTTGTAGATCTCGACCGTCTCTTTTGCCTCCTCAAGGGCCTCGTACACTTTTTCCACGTGATCCTGCACGTCCTTGTAATACGGAGTCAGATCCTCGATTGAAAACCTCTGCACGTCCTTTGTCAGGTCCAGAACTATGCGGCGCAGATGGATTACGATTCTTCGGAGCGTGGTTATCTCGCGGCGCAGAAGCGCTATCTGACGTGAGACTGAAATGCGCTCGTCAAACACCAGGTCCTCGATGTCCTCAATGTTGCCCACCACCTTCATGAGAAGGTGCAAAAGATCGTCCACAAGCGTGTCGATTATCTTGTGCAACAGGTAGCCGGAGGACTTGCCCATTATGGCCTGGCGCATCTTTTCGTCGACCTTGCACATGTTGAACAGCTCCTCAAGTGGCTTGAGGTCGCCCTGATGGACGGTGACAACGAAACTTGCGCCGATGAACACGGACAGCTGCGAGAATATGAACCCGCGCTCCTTGTCGGCCGTCGGGAAATGCAGCACGATGAACATGTGGTCTTCGTAGCGGTCGATTTTCGGCAGCTGGATCTTTGAGAGGCAGTCCTCAAAGTTGAGCTTGTGGAACGACGGGTGGCGCTCGCCGAGCGTCGCAAGGTCGACGTAGGCCGGCCTCTGTATGTATGTCCAGTCTAGGCCGTTGTTTGTGATGGTGTCCTGCCGCTTTTGCGCCTCTATCATTATGGTCTACCCCCGCCACACCTGCCGATGGTGCCTTTGCAGACAGCTGTCATAAAAACGTGTGCGACATCATAGACAACGTATTCATAGGCCGGCGCGCGATGCACAGTCGTGCAGGTGTACGCAGACACGCTCTCGGTTGCTGGCCTCAGGCGCGAGCACCTCATCTGCCCGGTCTTTGTGTCAGAAAGACAGCAGCAAGAGGGCGCAATAGCAACCATGCCGGGCGTGCCCGTATCGCCTTCTAGGGACGCAGTCGCAGGCGTGCAGAAAATATCCGACGCTGGAATACGCTCCATCATAGTCTTTGGCATTCCAAAAAGCCGCGACGGCGACGGCTCGTCCGCAGCGGACAGAAACGGCGTCGTGCAGCGCGCGACAAGGGAGATAAAATCGGCGTTTGGCAGGTCGCTTGACGTGATAACGGACGTCTGCGTCTGCCAGTACAATCTGTCAGGGCACTGCGGGCTGGTGCGCAACGGCGCAGTGGTAGACAACGACTCTACTCTGCGGGTGCTTGCAGAGATTTCTCAGAGCCACGCAGAGGCGGGCGCGGACGTAGTGGCGCCTTCCGCCATGATGGACGGCCAGGTGCGCACAATAAAGAGCGCGCTTGACAGAAACGGCTACAGGGCGAGAATACTTTCGTACTCTGCCAAGCACGCGTCGTCGCTGTACACGCCGTTTCGGTCGGCCGCGTTTGCAAGAAAAAACGGTGCAATTGACAAGGCAGGCTACCAAGTGTCGTACGCAAATCCAAAGCAGGCGATGCGCGAATTAGCAGCCGACATCGAGGAGGGCGCGGACATGGTGATGGTCAAGCCGGGCCTTGCGTATCTTGACCTTGTCAGGCGTGCAAAGGAGCAGTTTTCCGTGCCGGTAGCGGTGCAAAACGTGTCAGGCGAGTACGCCATGATAAAGGCAGCAGGCATGAG
>DASUXB010000212.1:0-5704 GCA_036378195.1 Nitrososphaera sp. | reverse complement strand
AGTCTATCTGCGAATGCGTGAGTGGAAGCGCAGGGTTCACGCCGGGCTTGCAAGGGCCGTAACCTGCGCCAAAGTTCGTGCCGTTGTCCACAAACTCGTACAGCTTTTCCCACTTGCCGCCGTTTGCGCCGGCAGTCATGTCGCGGTATATCTCCAGTTTCACCTTCGTGCCGTTGTCCATGTTGCGCAGGACAAACTTTACCCCTACCCACATGTCCTTTGGAAGCCCGCTCCAAGGCTTTTTGCCTGGCAGGTCGACGTAGCCGTTGGCCAAGTGGTGGGCCGTCTCTTTTTCAAGCTTCCACCTGCCGTCAGTGAGCACCAGGACGCCGTAACCCCTGTCGTCGCAAAAGTTCCTGTTCTCGTTGCCATTCGTGCCGTGGTTCGTGCGGGCAAACAGCTGCAGGCCGGAATAGTCTACAAGTTGCGTCTCGTTCACCCTCTTTACGTACACTGTTATCTCCAAGTTCTCAGACCACTGCCTCACGTTGGAAGGATCGTGCACGTACATTCTGGTATAGTTGCCCGAAGCAGTCAGCGTGCCCGTGCCGTCGACGGTGTAGGTCCCGATGCCATGCGTCGTCTCGAACCAGCTGTCGTCCGGGTCGACAGTGTTGCCAAACTGCCGGCGCTGCCCGTTGTCCCAGCTTGACGACCATTCAATCCCACTGGTGGCAGTCGGGTACAACTCTGTTATTCCAAACCTGTCTGCAGGCGTCAGGAGGCTTGACGCCGGTATGGTAGAGTCTGGCTCCTTGGAAACTTTGACGGCCATGACGCTCCACTGCTGGTTTCCTGCCTTGTCAGTTGCGCGGGCGACAATGTCGTGCGTGCCTGCAGAGAGCGTGCGGGACTGGGTCCAAGTCGACCAGTCTCCCGGGGATGCAGGAGTCGCAGGCGTGTACTCTGTGCCCTCAGTCCTGACCTCAACTACCTTTATTCCACTTCCAAAATCCATCGCCTTGCCTCTGATGTTGACGGTGGCCGCAGAAGGGCCGACTATTTTGCTGTTGTTTGCAGGCTGGTCTATGGATATGGACGGGCTGGTGCTGTCCTTGACTGCAGAAACGTCGCCGTACACCTTGATCTCTGCAATGGCCGCCCAGTCGTTGTCCGTGTTGCCGTTCACGGTAATCCTGACGTACCTCGCGTCGACACCTGCAAGAGCATACCTCTCAAAACTGGACGTGTTTCCAGAGGTCTGGCCGGAAAAAGCCTGTGTGTACGTCGCACCGTCATCATCCTGCGAATATAATATGGAAAACGTGCTCCTCCTCGTGTCGCCTTTGTACCATGCTACGTCAACGTGGCAGACGCTTGCAAGCGTGCCGAGGTCGACCGACACCCACGAGCCCTTTCCAAAGTTCGACCACTTCGTGACAGGCTGACCGTCGGCGACGTTGCTTGGGACGCTTCCGACCTCGTTTCCTGATGCCACAGTCCCTGCTATTGGCAGCGCCGCGCAGGACGATGACTGGGCCGCGCTTGGAGGAACCCCTACGCCTGCCGCCAGGGAAAGCATTAGGATTGCGGCAAAAGCGGCGAGAATGAGCCGCTTGCGCATTTGTCGTTTTTTTCCTTCACCTCCTTCTCCTCCTTCCGTAACCAACAATAATGACAGCAGTACCCCTATCTTCTTCATCTCATCTCTTTCCCAAGACTTTTACCTGCAGCACAACGCCCGGTTGTCACAGACACACGCAAAATATATCAATGAACACGTCAGTGGCACAGGAAATACCAGAAACTTTGCATCACCTTCTATCCCCATAATGTACACCTCTCTCACTCTGATGCCGCCTCTGGCATTACGCCTCATTTTATCACTGCAAACCGGTCATAATGATAAAGAGCGTTTTGTGGCTACTTTATCTCATGCAGGAGTTCGCAGACTCGGTAAGGCGCCTCATTTTGGAATGCCGCAACGACAACGACATCGACAGGCAGGTCTCCTTACTGATAAGGGCAAACGCGATGCTTCCTGCACCAATGCAGCTGAAAATACCGTCGCTTATCACCGCCGACTATATTCGAAAAGCGCTCTCTGACATTGAAGAACGGATAGATGCCATGCCGACATGATGCTGGGCGACCACGCGCACAGGTGCATGCATTGCAACGAGCTGTACCCGTGCCCTCTTGACAAGCGGGACTGCAAGATTTCCTGGAAGACCGACCACAACGATCATTTCCTTGCGCTGGCAAACTGACCTTTCTTCTTCTTTTTTTGCAGCAGCGTTTACGCTGCAGTTTGGATTCGATTTGATCTGATTTGCAATACGCGCCTGCTTTTACTTAACCGTCACTGACTTTGCCAGGTTGCGCGGATAGTCCGGGTCGACCTTTTTCCCGACTGCCATGCAGTAGGCAAGGATCTGCAGTGGAATAGCCTCGACGATAGGATAGAACACGTCTTGTACCTTTGGAAGCTGTATCCAATAGTCGTACAGCTCGTTGTTCTGGTCAGAAAGACCGACGATTGTGGCTCCTCTTGCCTTCATTTCGTGCGCGTTGGCAAGCGTGTCGGAAAACGTGTTGTCTGTAGGGTTTATCAGGACCACGAGGGTCCCCTTGTCCATGAGCGCAAGCGGGCCGTGCTTGAGCTCACCGGCGGCAATCCCTTCGGCGTGCACGTAGACAAGCTCTTTCAGTTTCAGAGCGCCTTCAAGCGCAATCGGATAATGCAGGAACCTTCCAAGCAGGTAGATGTCGTTGGCCGCGCCGAGGACCTCCGCCACATGCGCCACCGCAGGGTACAGTGCAAGGGCCTTATCTATGGCAGAAGCTAGGTTGGCACTCTGGAATGTTTCCTTGCTTTCTGCCAGCTGACCCGCAATGGAATAGAGCACTGCAAGCTGTGCAGTAAAGCTCTTTGTTGCTGCCACGCCTATTTCCGGCCCGCAGCCGACTTCGAGGAACAGATCGCTTGCCCGCGCAAGCGACGATGTGGAGACATTGACTATTGAAAGGATCTTGGCGCCCCTTTGCCTTGCGTTCTTGACCGACTGGAGGACGTCCGCGGACTCGCCGCTCTGCGAAATGGCAACCAGCACAGAGCCCGAGTCTATCATGTCAAGCGCGTACTGGAACTCGCTAGAGATTATCACATCGGACTTTATCTTTGCATATTTCAAAAGCAGCTGCTTGCCGACCATCGCGGCGTGGCTGCTCGTGCCGCTTCCAGTCAGGTACACGTGCTTGGCAGCAGAGATAATGCTCGCAAACTCTTGCAGCTTTTGCTTGTTTGCAGCCAGCGCGCCGGTTATCGTCCTGCCCTGCTCGTTTATCTCCTTGAGGGTGTGGTGCGCGTATATGCCCTTGTCTGCCGCGCCCAGTTCCCACGCTATAGGGGACACTGCCCTGCTCACAGGCTTGCCGTCGACATCATAAAGCTGGAGGTTCTTGCCGCCGTCGATTACCGCAATGTCGCCGTTTTCAAGGAACACTGCTCTGTCCGTGAACTTGATGAATCCAAGAACGTCGCTTGACAGGAAATATTCGGAATCTGCGATGCCGACTATCAGGGGCTCCTCCCACCTTGCTCCAGCTATGGTCCCGTCCTTGAACACCGCGACAAAAGCATAAGACCCGCGCAGCCTGCTGCACACGGAGAGCATGACCTGCCTGGTGTCGCCCTTGGTGCCTTCAAACAGGTGGGCAATGACCTCACTGTCCGTCTCGCTCTTGAAGACGTGGCCTGCTGCTACCAGCTCCTCTTTCAGCTCCTTGTAGTTCTCTATTATGCCGTTATGCACCACCGCAACCCTGCCATCGCAGGACGTATGCGGGTGGGCGTTTTTGTCAGTCACGCCGCCGTGCGTGGCCCACCTGGTATGCCCCACGCCTGTGGTGCCCTGCATACTTTCCATGGAAAGGCTCTTGTTGACCTCGATGACCCTGCCGACTCCCTTTGCAACGTCTATCCTGTCGTCATGAAGAGTCGCTATCCCGACGCTGTCGTACCCGCGATATTCCATGAGTTTGAGGCCGTTTACGAGAAGCGAGGCAGCATCTTTGCTTCCCTTGTATCCAAGTATGGAGCACATGTGGTATGACTCTCATAATGTACTATGAATGCAATGTTTTCAACCGGGATAATTAGCTAGCATTAATCTGTCATGGCCGTGCATGTTGGTGAATGTACGCGCCAACTTTGGCGCCTCGGGATGACGTATCGGTTCTGCAATGAGGGGTTTATGATTAATCTAGGCTGGAAATCTATATCCGGAATTCATGCATTACTACTGCAGCCCGCCTCTCTGTCAGCTGTTTGTTGCCGCAAGCTCGCCAGCTGAAACCTGTGGCGCCACGACGTCAATTCTGCACGACGAGAACTCGTATTCTTCATCGCCGTCAAAAAATACGAATACTGCCGGCTTTTCTTTGCTAAATTTCGACAAATCAAGCGACATGCTGGCCTGCCCTGACTCGTCGGTAGGCAGTATGCCTACGGGGTTCCCTGGCAGGATTGTAAATATCATCTGCTTGCCCGGGATGCCTCTGCCACTGGACTGATCGGCAAGCTTGGCAGAAACGACTACTGTCGTCCCAGAAGACGAGTCGTCGTGGCATTCAAGGCTGGTAGCTACTGCCGCCGTCTTGAAACCAGTGGAGGTGCTGCTAGTATTGGTGCTGGTGTTTGTGACGTTGCCGGCGGCGCTGCTACTGCCGTCTTGCTCGGCAACCGGCGATGCCGCCGGTTTGGCTCCCTGCATGAAAAACACTAGAACAAACGCCGCAATCGCTACTGCCGCTACAGATCCTATTACTGCAACGACGTACAAGTTTTTCTGGGCCAATACGTGTACGGACATGGCGTGTCAGATTGATAAGCAAAGGTTCCATTCCTGCAGATAACATGGTTCCTGCTACTACAACCGAACCTGCACCCAGTGGTTTTTCGTGTAAATTAAGCAACCAGAATTGAAAGGGTAAATGTCGCAAAGACGGCGACACCGATGCGCTGTTATTCTGGCCTGGGTATTTCAAGAAGGAACGACTGGATGTTCCGGCACGTCGCGCACATGTAGACGACGGTTCTGGCAAATCGCCTGTCTTTGTTTATTGTGTAAACCAGCGTGCTTGACAGCGGTGCTTTATCAAGATTCATTTCGCCCATTTTGCTGTTGCAGATTGGACACTTTATCTCGCTAGATGCGCGCACGCAAGCATCTATGCCTTGTGGGTATTAAAGCAGGTTGCCTATTTTGCACAAGCGTTTCCGGCAATGAGAACCATTGTTTGCAAGAAAAATGAATGTCCCCGCTTTGCCTCTGGAAAGGTCGGTGCATTTTCGAATTATTTTCTATGAAACAAGAACAACATAATCTAAGGTAACGAAGTTACTTGGCAGAATTTATACTACGTATACTACATTGCTTTTAGCCGAAAGAAAGGCATAGGCGGTGTGTTACTTACTCCCTCCCCCCGTTCTGCACCGCCCATGCCGTTATTATCCTCCCTGTCTGTGCATTTCCGGGACAGCGCAGCTGACGCGCTACTCTGGCTCGGGTACAAACATGATGTTGCTATTGCCGGGGCTATGCTGCAGCGGAAAAGGACTGGGCCTCATTATCTGCCTGAGGCGCTCTTTTCCCTTGCGCGTGCGAGGCTTTGTCCGCAGTTGAGCCCTGCAGCATGGGCAAAAGTTCCCGCCGACTCTCATCCAGATGGCGCAGACCATGCAATATTTGCATCCCGTCTC
>DASUXB010000211.1:0-12172 GCA_036378195.1 Nitrososphaera sp. | reverse complement strand
GGCGGATGCTGGTAGTGGCAGTGATCACGGCGGCGGGATGGACAGCGGCGGAGGCGCAGATTACGGTGGCGGCGACTTTGGTGGCGGCGGGGACTTTAGCTTCTAGCTAGCTCTTCCTCTGCCTGCCTTTTTTTCATTAATTGCTTGCCGGCAAGGGCTGCGACAAACACCGCGGCTGACACGAGCACTATCGTGCCTGCCGGCGCAAGGTTGAACGCGTACGAGACTGCGATGCCCGTAAGCACAGAAAACACAGACACGGCGACTGAAATCAGCGCGGTTTTCTTGAAGCCTTTTCCGAACAGGAGCGCCGTGACGTTTGGTATCACTATCAGCGCAGACACGAGCAGTATGCCCACGAGGCGCATCGACGCAACCGCCGCGACGCTTGCAAGCACGACAAATAGGTAGTTCAGTTTTGAAATCGGCAGGCCGCCCACCTTTGCCTGCTCTTCGTCAAACGTGATGTACATGAATTTCTTGTGCAGCGTTATCACGATGGCAAGTATGGCGCCAGCAAGGGCGAGGATGGCGAGCGTGTCGTTGACGCTGACAAGCAGGATGCTCCCGAACAAAAAGCTGAACAGGTCGAGCGTAAAGCCTCCAGACGCGCTGACAAGCAGGATGCCAAGCGCAAGGCCGGACGACAAGAGTATCGCCACCGTCGCGTCTGCCGGTATCTTGGCTGACTGCCTCAGCTTTGTTATGCCGAGCGCGCCGGCGACGGAAAGCGCAAGGCCAGTCCACAGCGGGTATATGCCGGCCACGAGCCCGATTGCAATCCCGCCAAACGCCACGTGCGACAGCGCGTCGCCAAAGAGCGAGTTGCGCCTGAGCACCAAAAAGAGCCCTATCACAGATGTCGTTATGGCGACCGCGACGCCGGCGATGAGCGCGCGTTGCATAAAGCCAAATTCGAGGATTTCTAGAACCATATTTTTTCTTGCTCACCTAATGATGATTATGATCGTGGTCGTGCATGTGCATGTGCGCCTGCATACTCGACTCCGAGTATGCCTTTAGCAGGTCCGGGTTTTCAAAGAACTCGTGCGTCTTGCCGTGGAAGAACATGCTCCTGTTGACGCACGCTACCCGCGACGCAAGCTTGTTCACGGCGTCGAGGTCGTGCGACGACCAGATTATCGTTATGTTTTGCTCCTGGTTCAGCTTTTTCAAAAGCGCATAAAAGCGGTTCTGCGTTTCAAGGTCGATGCCGGTCGCCGGCTCGTCCAGTATCAGAAGCTCCGGCTCGTTCACTATGGCCTTTGCGATGAGCACGCGCTGCTGCTGGCCGCCGGAAAGCTCGCCTATTCTCCTCTCCCTGAGGGCAAGGAGCCCCACCGTGTCAAGCGCCGCCGCAATGCGCTCCTTGTCGCTCCTTTCCTTCTTTGATTTTGTAATGCCAAGCGACACTATCTCTTCCAGTGTGGCTGGAAAGTTCGAGTCGATGCTCTTTCTCTGCGGTATGTAGCCTATCCGCTGGAACACCTTCCTGTTGCCCTTGATGTCTTCGCCAAATATCCTGATGGTCCCCCTGTAGCCTCCAAGCAGGCCCAACATGCAGGAAAAAAGCGTCGTCTTGCCTGCGCCGTTTGGGCCTATCATGCCGAGCAGGTCGCCCTTTTCCACCGCAAAGGTGATGTTGTCAAGCACGAGCGTGCCCCCGTACGAGAACGAGACGCCGTTAAGCTCCACTACGTTGTGCATTCAAGCCCCTCCTTCAGGTTTGCCAAGTTTTCCTTCATCTTTTCCATATACCCTATCCCGGCCGCCCTCTCGGCGCTGCTGATGCCCTCGACGGGGCTCAGCACCAGGACCTTTGCGCCCGGGATCTCGCCTGCTATTACGTCGGACAGCCTGCTGTCCACGAGGTCCTCGGAATAGACGACCTTGATTCCAAGAGACTTGGCAAGCTGGATTGTTTCCTGTATCTTTTGCGGCAGCACTTCGCCCTCCGGCGACACTCCCTGAATGCTGTGCTGGACGAGCCCGTACCTCTCTGCAAACCACTTGAACGCGTCATGGAACGAGATAAAGTCCGACCTTTTGCAGGACGCAAGCTCCTGCCTTATTGTAGAGTCGAGCGCGTCCAGCTCGGATGAGAATTTTCTGGCGTTGTCATCGTAATAGCCTGCATTTGCCGGATCCGCCTTGGCAAACGCAGCCCGTATGACTTCGACCTGGTGCTTGGCAAGGACGGGGTCAAGCCATACGTGGGGGTTCACGCCCATGTGGCCCTCCACATCTTTCTGCACAGGCCCGAGAGAAAGGCCCTCTGTCGTGTTGACGAGTGTCTTTGCGCCAATGCCTGCGGCCCAGCTTTCAAAGCCGGCGCCGTTTATTACCAACACGTCGGCGTTCCTTGCCTTTGTCACGTCGCCGAGGGTTGGCTCCCAGTCGTGAGGCTCGATGCCCGGAGGGATAAGGCTCGACACCTCCGCCCGGTCCCCGGCGACGTGAGAGGCAAAGTCGTACAGCGGGTAGAAGGAGGTTACCACCTTCAATTTTTCCACTTGGGAAGCAGGCGCGCTTGCTTGCTGCGCGCCGGTGTACAGCGTGGCAACCATCGCAAGCGGTATGACGACTGCGATTGCTGCAAGCGCGACCCTGCCCTGCTTCATGTTATTTTACGCCTTCTTTACGGTTATTAAGAATATATACTTTTGTTAATAATTGTTATGGAAGTATTTATAAAGTTGTTAATAACAAATGTATCCGTTGCCCATAGTAAGCGTATCGCTTAACAACGACATACTGGCCGAGATGGATATCCTGCAAAAAGCCCTCGGCTTTTCCGGCAGGTCAGAGATAGTGAGGGCAGGCATCCGCCAGCTTGCGGCGGAGGAGAAGGACAGGCAGAACCTCGTGGGCTTTATCAACGCGCTTCTCATGGTGGTGCACAACGAAGAGTCGGAAAAGCAGGTGACTGACATGAAGCACGACTATGACGACCTGATACAGACGCACCTGCACAGCAAGATCCACGGCGACAGGTGCCTGGAGGTGTTCCTGCTAAAGGGCGAGGCGGAAGGAGTCAAGCGCATGACCAAAGAGTTCCAGTCCAACAAAAAGATGGACCACGTGAAACTCATCTCAATGTAACGACATGCTTTTGTTTTTTGCAAGTCCAATCGGCCTTGGGCACGCCACGCGCGACATCGCTGTTGCCGACAAGTTGCAGGGCGACAAAATCCTCTTCATATCTGGTGTAGGTGCCGCCCGGCTCATAGAGAAAAAGGGCTACAGGGTGGTTGACGCTTACAGGCCGGAAAAGTTTATCGTGCAGGACGGCCAGCTCCAGCATTCTTTTCGATGGCTGATGAGCTACTATTCCTATTACAAGAAATGCAAAGAGGTTGCAAAAGACGTGCTTGCAGAGCACGAAGGGCTGGTCGTGAGCGACGAGGATTTTGCGTCGATAGCAGTGGCAGAAGAGGCAAAGAAAAAGCGCATCCTGATAACCGACATCACCGAGACGCATTTCACAAAGGGCGCGGCATCGCTCGTTGAAAAAAAGATGAACGGCGCCATGAAGGAAATGATGAAAAAGTGCGACCGCGTAATAATCCCGGACGTAGGCGACGACCGGGACAACGTCTCGTACGTCGGACCCATAGTGCGCGAGGCGACTGCCGACCGCGACACGCTGCGCAAGCGCTTCAATTTTTCAAGGAAGACAATCGTGGTAAGCGTCGGGGGCACGGATGCGGGCCGCTACCTGGTTGAAAGGTCGCTTGCCGCACACAGGAAATTGCGGGAAAAGCTGGATGTTGATTTGGTTGTTGTACCCGGGCCGTCATTGCAGGTCCAAGAGTCGCCGGACTATCGCAACCTAGGCTTTGTGGACAACCTGCATGAGCTGATATACGCGGCCGACCTCGTGGTTTCCCTTGCCGGCCGGTCAACGATGGACGAGTCGATTGCGTACGGCACGCCGGGGATATTCATCCCGATAAAGGGTCATTTCGAGCAGGAAGAGGGAGCCAAGCGCCTCGGCTACACGTACGAAGACATTAACAGGCTTGAATCATTGATTGAAGAAAAACTGGGCCGGCGCAATAACGACAGGACTGACGCGTCGGGCGCGCAAAAAGCCGCAAAAATCATTTCCAATCTTTCCAAGTAAAATTATCAAGATCACATGACGTCCTCTGGCTTTTCCTCGTGGCCGCACACCCGGCAGCGGTAGATCTTGAACCCTATGTGGACCATCTCGCCACCGCACCTTATGCAAAGGTCCTCTTCTTCTTCTTGCACGCCCGGCATTGGCGACGCCCGTATATTTATCAGTGATATGAGCCCCGAAAATTTGCCTTTTTAGAATCTATTTATATCAAGATGCCTTTCCCCGGTCAGTGTGTCTATCTCTGATGCAGGCGACTGCAAAAAGATAGAAGATGCGCTGAAAAGGACGCTGGACACTTTTGAAGCGCCGGCCGTCCGGGTTCTGCTATATCACCTCGCAGAAAAATACCACATCCGCTTCGAGCCGCCGTGCTCGTCAGTGGAAGAGATAGAGGCCGCGCTGTTTGACATAGCGGGCCCCGCGTCAGACCTCGTGGTAAGCAGGATGCGCTCTTTTCTTAGATGACTGTTGGCACTCATCTTTAATATAGGGAAGCTGGCACTTTAGCCTCTGCAATTGACCGCGATAACGGTTGCCAAGTTTGGCGGTAGCGCGCTCGGCGCCGACGGGGTGCTCATCCCTCGGATAATGGACCGGCTCAAGCAGATAATGAAAGAGTCCAAGGCCGTGGCCGTTTTCTCTGCCCCTTTGATAGAGTACGAAGGCAAGGTCAGCTCGATGACCGACGTCGCCATAAAGGTGGGCAGGAACTACGCCTCCTCAAATCCCGTAGAGATAGAAGTGCTGAGGGAGGTGTACGAGCGCATCGCGGCACGCCACCTCGACGAGGCGCGCAAAAAAGAGTTCCTCGACCAGCTTGACAAGTTTTACCGGCAGGTGATAATTTCGCTAAAGGGCGCTGCTGAAAACAGGCGCTTTGTGGACGTGATACGCTCCCGCACGCTTGCGTACAGCGGCGAGGTGACGATGTCCTATCTTATGGCCTACGTGATGCAGGCAAACGGGATAAAGGCGGCGCACGTTCCCATAGAGCACTGGCCCATTATTACCGACGACAACTTTGAGGCTGCAAACTTTATGGCAGACGAGTCGAGGCAGAGTGCCGACCGGTTGATAGAATTGATAGAGGAAAACGACGTGGTGTCGATGGGCGGGTTCATCGGCAAGACTGCCGACGGTCTGGAGACCACGTACGAGCGCGGAGGCTCTGACAGGACCGCGGCGGACATTGCGATAATCCTGAGCGACAAGTACGACACGAAAATATCGTTTGAAAAGGACAGCGCGGTGCTCAGTGCTGACCCCAAGATAGTAAAGGACGGCCTCGACTTTGTGCCGTACCTCTCGTACAACGAGGCGAGGATCGCCGGCATGTTTGGGATGAAGATCCTCGACCCAATTGCGATAAAGGAAATAGACGACAATGACCTCGACATACCGCTTGTCGTGACGAACATGACCAAGCCGGACAGCGTGACTGTCATAAAGCGCACGCCGCCGTCCGACGACGCGTCAAACCCGATAAAGATAGTGACGGGCAAGAAGAACTGCGCGATTGTAAGGATGGAGACCATAGCGGCGTCGCACCTGATTGCTTCATTGGAAAGCGACAAGCAGTACCACGAGTTTGTAAAGCTGTCGCCGTACGTCAAGGACGACACAGAGATGACGCGCCTCTTGTTTCTCGACGCCGACTATGTGCGCAGACACGAGCGGCATTTCCGAGCGTACTACCAAAAGGCCGAGATAGTGTACGGCAGGGCCGTAGTCACGCTGATAGGCGACGAGATGTGGCGCGTGCCCAAGATAGCGTCGACCGCGTCGAGCAACGTCAGCGAGCACGACATCAACATACTCAACCTCGACGCGCAGGAAGAGACGTCGAGGATACTGATAGTGGTTGAGGACAAGGCAAACAGCGTGGCAGAGGCGGTAAAGGCGATACACCACACCCGGGTCAGGATGCATGGGAGTGTGTCGAAATAATGACAGAAGAGGGCAAGATCTGGTTCAACGGCGCGCTGGTCGACCACGGCGACGCGAAAATCCACGTACTGACGCATGGCCTCCACTACGGCACCGGCGTCTTTGAAGGCATACGCTGCTACAAGACAGAAAACGGCGGCAGCGCCATTTTCCGCCTGCAGGACCACATGCAGAGGCTCATCGACAGCGGCAGGATCTATTTCATGGACCTCGGCTTTACCCGCAAGCAGCTGGAGCAGGCGGCGGTTGACACCGTGAAGGCAAACAACATGGACGAGTGCTACATCAGGCCGATTGCATTCTACAGCTATGGCAAGATGGGAGTTAACCCGATGCCAAACAAGGTGTCAGTGGCAATAGCAGTCTGGAAATGGGACGAGTACATCAAGGGCGGTGGCGAGGAAAAGGGCGCCCGGCTCATGGTGTCCTCGTGGGCGCGCCTTGACCCAAGGACGATGCCGATGCACGCCAAGGCAACGGCAAACTATGCCAATTCTGCCCTTGCCCGCGTCGAGGCAATAAAGGCAGGCTTTGACGAGGCGATAATGCTCAACCCGCAGGGCATGGTGGTGGAGGCAAGCGCCGAGAACGTCTTTATAGTGAACAAGGACGGGTCGCTTGCAACGCCGCCGACGTCGTCAGGCGCGCTCGCCGGCATAACCCGGGAAAGCATAATCGCAATCGCAAGAGAGAACGGCATCCAGTGCGAGGAGCGCAACATCTCCCGCGACGAGCTGTACGTCGCAGACGAGGTGTTCCTCACGGGGACCGCGGCCGAGGTAAAGCCGGTGGGCGAGATAGACAACCGCACTATTGGCAGGGACGGCGGCAGGCCCGGCAGAGTCACCAAGCAACTGAAGACGCTATTTGAAGCCGTGGTTCACGGCAAGGACGACAAGTTCAGCAAAAAGTGGCTTGCGCCGATAAGCTGAGTGAGGTCTCTTATCACGACAAAGTGTATCGCAAGGTGCACCGGAAGCGCGCCGGCTACGTAAGCGCCGGCCTTTTTTGCAGTCAGCGATTTTGTGATGTACATGACGACAAGGCCGGACACGAAAATCGCCGCGTGTATTGCGCCGTTGAGCAGTATCGGCTGGTAGTAGAACACGAGGTATGTCGCGCTTGCCGCACCAGCCGCTATGCCTGCCAGCGCGTATTTGATGATCATATCATTTTTCCACCTTGCCGCCCAGCCTTGAAATGTCTTTCAATATCTGCTTTGAAATGCGCGCAAGCATCCCCGCCACCTCCTTTTCCTCGGCGCCCTTGCACACAAGGTGCACCCTTATCCTCGGAGTCGTTTTTCTGTAATAGCCCCGCGGGTGCGTCTTCAAATATACAGCGTCGCGCGGGTTTGAATCCACTATCTTTACGAGCGCCGGCGCTATCATGCCCTCCGATACTCCCGTGACGAAATAATTCACTTCTTTTGAAATAAAGCTGCCGACGCCTTTTTTCACGAGTGGCAGGATGTGCTTTTTGAAAACGGCCTTCATTTCCACCGGCACGCCCGGCACGCAGAACACCTGTATGCCTGCGTCTTCTATCACTACAGAAGGCGCGCTACCCACCGGGTTTTCAATCGGCTCCGATCCTTCAGGTATTGTGGCCATCTTTAGCCTGACCTTGTTTATCCTGTAGTGCAGGTGACGCCTCTTGTAGCTGTTTTTCAGCATCTCCACCGCGGTATCGTCGAGCATCACTTTTCTGCCCAGCGCCCGCGCGACTCCTTCAAGGGTCATGTCGTCATAGGTTGCGCCGAGGCCGCCCGTCGTCACCAGTATGTCAGGCCGGCGCAAAAGCGCCTCCTTCACCGCATCTGAAATGGCGCCCAGCTCGTCTCTGACTACCGTCACCCTGCTGACCGTGCCGCCTGCCTTCGCGACCTGCCCTGCTATCCAGTGCGCGTTGGTGTTGAGCGTGATTCCTGACAATAGCTCGTTTCCGACGCACAGGACTTCAACTATCATGCCTGGAAAATCCTGCTCAGCATGACAAGTTCCGGTCCGCTGGTCAGGCTTCCCACCACTACCGCTCTCGTGTTTGCGACTATCCCGGAAGACAGGAACGGGACCCCGCCGTTAATCGTCAATGGCTCGGCCGGCACCTGCAGCGCCTCCGACACCGCCTTTACCTCGTCCTCCGTCGCCTTTGGGTGCACGCCAGCGCCGGCGTTCGTAGCCACTATCATCGAGCCGGTCTGCACAAAGCCGCCCACCTCCATCCTTGCGGCCGGCACGCCAAGCACGTCGCGCACCTGCTCGTCCACCTCGCTTTCAAGCAGCGGCGAGACAATCGCGCCGTTGTCGTTTGCCGCAATCAGGTTGCCGACAGCGGTGAACTTGCTCCTTACCCTTTCAACTTTCAAGCGCGTGCGCTCGCGCAAAAACTGCACCTCGTCCTCCTCGGCGATGGGCGGGAGCAGTATCCCGTTGTTGTTCATCACCGTCATGGGGCCAAGGAGGCGCGTGCCGGCGACCGACGCGTAGACCTCCTCCACCTGCAGGTACTCGGAGAGCTTTTCCGTCTTTGTCTCGGCAAAGCCGTGCGGGATGAGCATCACCTTGTCGTTGGCCCTGACGAAAATCCCTATGTTGGGGCTCTTGTAGACGGTGTAACGGTAGATCGCCAATTACTGTAACATGCTCGCGATGGGTGCAGGGGATATGAACCTATTGCGCACACACACGCACGCACAGCTTTATCTATTCCGCGGTGGATAATACTATGAGGCAAATTGCTGGACCTCGTTGCAATGATAGTGTCAGGGGCAGCATCGTCAGGCGCGCCGTCTCATCCCATGTCGCCGGTGGCGATGGCCTCCGTCGTCGCCGGGTCAGCCATATTCCTTGCGCTGATGGCGCTCGTGGCGCACGCCAGCTACAGGAGAAAGAAGGAATACGACTGGCACGTCGCCGAGTGGCGCAGGGCCGAAGAAGAGGCCCGGACGCAAAAGGAGCGACGCGACAGGGAAGAAATGCTGCACTAGAGCCGGAATTTGCGCGGGCATACCCCGGCGCCAGTGCAGGCCATGCCGCTATTATTTTCTAAGCAGCTTGAACGCGTGGTTGCCGTTTTTCGTGCGGAAATAGTGGACCACCCACAGCATCGCAAGCGGTTCTAGCAACCGCGACCCTTCAATGCCCCCGACGTCCAAGGTCTCCCAGCCGAGCGAAAACGCAATGTCGCGCACCAGATCTTTTGCGCCGTCGTCGTTTCCGCACACAAACATGGTCGGCCTGCCGCCGGCAAAGTCAGGGTGCAGCATGAGCGGGTTTCCGACAGTGTTGAACGCCTTGACAACTCTGGCATCGGGAAGCAGGCGCTGGACGGTCTCGCCGGCCGAGTCGGTGTGGCCGATTGCAAGCTTTGGCGGAGTCGAGGAAAAGTCGAGCGGGTTTGTAACGTCCATCACGACCTTGCCTGCAAAATTGGCCGGGCCGGCCATTTCAATCGCGCTCTGCGTCCCGGTCCACAGTGTCGCTATGGCAACCATGTCTTCACCAAACGCGGCGGCCTCGGAAAAGCTGCCAGAAGAAGCTTTGCCATCGTGCTTTTCGACCCACGCCGCCACCTTTTGCGGATCGCGCGTGCCTATCTTTACAGTGTGCCCAAGCTCGATAAAGCCGTCGCCAAGCCTCTGCCCCACCTCGCCGGAGCCGATGATTCCAATTTTCATAAGAGTCCCTAGCCAAGATGTGCATTTAAGCACTAAGAGAGGCCCTCATTCCTCTTTGAGAGCAGTTTTCTTACATACTCGTTTATCTTCTCCCTTATCGCCGGGTCGCCTTCGACCTTCTCTTTCAACTTTGAGTCGGTGTAGTCTATTGAGATATATTCAACTCTGTTTTCTTGCGCGTAATAGCGGTACCTCACTATCGCCCTCGCTTTCCTGCCTGCCTCTACCTGGAACTCTAGCGAGACTTGGCCATAAACAAAGGACGCGGGCATTGAGGTGAGCCATGAACAACAGTTAAAATAAACTGTTCCCTTACCAAGGGGGCGTATAAAATATGGAGCAAGCAGACGAAAGCCTGCCGGAGCTTGTGGAGCTGAACTATTTTTCGTTCTCGCTGATGAAGAACAACCGCGAGTTCTCGCTCCACGTCGAGTCGTCGGATTTTGGCCTCTCCATCGACTTTGCCATGAAGTACGGCGAGTTCTACGACATTGTGAACCTCATGCAGGCGGTGCTCTATGACGACGGGTACAAGGGCGGGCCCAAAGATTTGGATTACTTGGAGTTTGAGAAGGACAACGAGAACGGCGAGTACTGTCTTGTCATCGGCAAGTACGTCTCCAGCTTTGCTCTGTACTACAAGGATGACATGGAGGCCAAGAAATTCCTCTCAGAGTTCCAGCGCGTCGCAGGCGCGTTTGACAAGTAAGCTTTATCCTCCGCTTCACTGCAGCAGGTGTCGTTGCCGCCAAAGCGCACCATTTCGCCCGAGGAAGGGCTTGAGGGCCACACGTCGGAGGTGAGGGCAATAGCAAATCGGCTGCGCACTATAATCAAGAAAACTGTCGAGGGCGCCTCGGAGACAGGCTATCCCGGCTGGCACGCAATAGGCCACAGGCATCCTGCCGTCGGCTATTTCTGCGGCATCTTTCCGGCAAAAGACAAAGTGAAACTGTACTTTGAGCACGGCTTCCACCTGCCGGACCCGGATGGGCTTTTGCTCGGCGGGCCCAAGATGCAGGTCAGGTACTTGGAATTTGTAAGCGAAAAGGAGATCAATGCAGGCGCGCTGAGCAGGTTCCTGGTAGACGCGATCGTCATGAAAGGCCTGTGACTAAAGGGTTTATTACGAGCCATTCTTTTCAAAAGAATAAGAAATGCCCAACCACTTTTACGACCGCGACATCGTCTCGATAAAGGACTTCTCCAAGGCCGACCTCGAGTACGTCTTTTCGGCGACTGACAAGATTAGGACGATGAAGCCGGGCGAGCGCGGGGAGCTTGGGAGGGGAAGGACGCTTGGCTACATATTCTACGAGCCGAGCACCAGAACAAGGATGAGTTTCGAGGCGGCGATGGCGTCGCTTGGGGGTAGTTTCATAGGCATTTCAGAGTTAAAGTCGTCGTCAGTGGAAAAGGGCGAGAGCCTAGCCGACACCATCAGGGTCATCGACCTTTACTCTGACGTCATTGTGCTTAGGCACCCGATGGACGGCTCTAGCAGGTTTGCTGCCGAGCTGTCGACAAACCCGATAATAAACGCGGGGAGCGGAAGCGAGGAGCACCCGACGCAGGCGCTGCTCGATTTGTACACAATCATGAAGGAAAAGGGCGGAATCGACGGGCTATCGATTGCAATCGTGGGCGACTTGAAGTATGGCCGGACCGTGTATTCGTTGCTGTACGGCCTTGCCAACTATCGCGTCGACGTGCACCTCGTGTCGCCGCCGTCGCTTGCAGTGAGAAAAGAGTCTATATACGACATCCAGGGCAAGCTAAAGATAAAAGAGCATAATGACCTTGACGACGTGCTTGAGCACGCCGACGTGCTGTACGTGACAAGGATCCAGCGCGAGCGCTTTCCCGACGTGCAAGAGTACGAGAAAGTGAAGGGCTCGTACACGATTGACAGCGCGACTCTGAAAAAGGCAAAGCAGGATGTCGCGGTTATGCACCCGCTTCCGAGGCTAGATGAAATTTCGCATTCTATTGACCATACAAAGAACGCGGTCTACTTCAAGCAGGCGGCGTACGGAAAAGAGTTGCGCGCAGCGCTCTTGGCGCTGATGCTCAACGAAAGCCCACCGCTATAGTTGCAGCTGGCACCCTTTTTTGCCATCAGTGGGTTTTACCCGTAGGCCGAACGGTTCGGTTACAGAATTGCACATTTCTGCAAGAATCTCGACATATCTCTCTCGATCAATTCGCGTCTTTTCATCCAAGAATTCTGCAGGAGTGGTATATCTGCCGTGATAATAGTCGGTAATCACGTATCTCAATATCTGTCCAGCCTTCAGGCTCTTGCCTTCTTTGTCAAGCTGGGAAATCGAATTATTTTCAATCGTGTTCCGCCTTTGGTACTGGCCGGCGTCTTTTGACAATTGCTTGGTAAACACCATGTCATCCGCAGGAACCTTGCC